>JBOHBL010000526.1:0-6243 GCA_050698295.1 Rubrobacteraceae bacterium
GGAGGAGGCCGAGAAGCGTTCGTCCAACCCCGACGAACTGGGGCGCCTGATGGGGGGCTCGGGCGGTTCGAGTTCGTCGGGGAACGGAAGAACCGGCGGGCTCAAGCCGGTTCGGAGGTAGGGAGCGGTGGCGGTCTACAGCTACAAGGCCCGCGATCGCAAAGGCCGCATCCGGGAAGATACGGTCGAGGGGGCGAACGTGGGCGCCGTGGCCGCCGGCCTTCGCCAGGAGGGGCTCCTCGTCATCACCGTCAAGGAGCAGAACGTCGGCCAGAAGGATATTTTAGAACCCTTCAAAAAAGTCAGGCTCTCCGACCTCGTCATCTTCACCCGCCAGTTCTCGACCATGATCAACGCCGGACTCCCGATAGTCCGCGCCCTTAGAACCCTCTCCGAACAGACCCCCAACAAAAAACTCAAAGACGTCATCGACCAGGTCCGCAGCGACGTGGAGTCGGGACTCGCGCTCTCCGAAGCCCTCGAAAAACACCCCGACATCTTCAGCAGGCTCTACGTCGAGATGGTTCGGGCCGGGGAGATAGGCGGCGTCCTCGACGAAGTGCTCCTCCGCGTCGCCTCGCAGTTGGAGAAGGATCAGGAGCTCAGAAGAAAGATAAAGAGCGCGATGACGTACCCGACGGTCGTCCTCATCCTCGCCATCCTCACCGGGGCGTTCATGCTGATCTTCATCGTCCCGATCTTCGCGAAAATGTTCACCGACCTCGGGGGCACGCTCCCCCTCCCCACAAGAATCGCCATCGGCGCCTCGGACATCCTCACGAGCATCTTCGGCATCTTCATAGCGGCGGGCGCCATCGGAGGCGTCGTCGCGTTTTTGCGCTGGATCAAAACCGAGAACGGACGCAAGGTCTGGGGACGAGCCGTCCTCAAGATACCCTTCAAGATCGGGGACGTGGTTCAGAAGGGCGCCCTCGCCCGCTTCTCCCGCACTCTGGGGGCCCTCAGCGCGGCGGGGGTTCCGATCCTCCAGGCTCTCGAAATAACGGCCCACTCGTCGGGCAACTGGGTGATGGAAGACGCGCTGCTCCGTAGCCGCGACGCCATCCGCGAAGGACACCCGATCCACGCTCCGCTCGAACACGAAGCCGTCTTCCCGCCGATGGTCACGAGGATGCTCGCCGTCGGGGAAGAGACCGGAGAGATGGAAGAGATGCTCGACAAGATCGCCGAATTCTACGAGTCCGAAGTGGACGCGACGGTAAAAGCATTGACCAGCATAATCGAGCCCTTGATGATCGTGGTCGTCGGCGGGATAGTCGGGGCGATCATAATCGCGATGTACCTGCCGATGTTCAGGATTTTCGAGTTGATCGAATAGGGCTTTTTGGCTTTTGGTTGTTGGTTATCGGTTTCTCCGAGGAAGACGGGGATGGCGAGGATGATCGCCACGACCATCGCCTCCACGAGCGTGAAGTCCCGTTCCCCGGATACGATTTCGTATGCGGAGGGCGCTCGAATGTTCGGGACTTTTTGCCCACCACGAAACGTCGCGCGCCCCGCCGTTGTGTGATGGCACTCCTCCCATGTGTCGCCGCGGACCATCGCGGCTGGCTACGAGGCCGTCCTCGCGGACGGTCTGGAGGTGAAGGTCTATGGCGACCAGAACTTCCCGCAGGGCTTCCTCGCAGGTTTCTCCCCAAGCCGAACAATACGTGAGTTCCGGGACGTTGGCGACGAAAGCGTCGTCCTCCTCACTCCAGAAAATGTCGATCTCATAGCGGGGGTTATCCATCATAGCTCCCGTCGCAGATTGCACCGCTCGAACAAGTCGCGCAACTGGCGGACCTGGTAGGGCTTGCAGTTGCCCTCCTTCGTGGGCTGGAGATTGACCCGACCGGAAGCGCGTCGCTGATGGCGAGCCGCGCCTCGCCCGTGGATACCGCGTCGAGAACCGCCGCGGAGGAACCGTCCGGATCACCGCTCGCGCCGGAGACGACGATCATCGAGTCCACGACGATGAGGGGAGGATTCAAGAAGAGGATTCGCGGCGGCGAGCTTCCCGCCTGGCCCGAACCTCTTCCGGAGACGGAGCCGCGGCCTCGGGCTCGTGCCTGCCGCCCTCCTCGCGGGCGCGGCGGCCGAGCTTGCGGGCGAATTCCTCGGCCTCGTCCTCCGGCAACCCACCAGAGCCGAGCAAATCGAAGAGGTGCGGGCGCTGCTTGAAGCCGCGCTCTTGCTCCCTGGATCTTTCCATGACCCTGATTTTACCCGTTCTGGGCCGCGATCGGCAAAAGGTGAGGTGCAGCCCCTGAAGGAGACGCCCGGCCCGGAGGACCAATCCTCGCTCCAGCTTCACGAAAAAGCGCCCCCGCGAAGCGGTACAACGCAATGTGTACAAAGCTTCTCGAGACTGCGGGAGACACGATGGAGAATTTCACGGCGATCTACGAACGTACAGAGGACGGCTGCTGGTGGGTGGCATCCGTGCCGCAGATTCCCGGCGCGCACAGCCAGGGCCGCGCGCTTGACGAAGCCCGCGAAATGATAAAGGACGCCGTGACATTGCTTCTGGAAGTCCGGCGCGAGGACGCCGAACGGGAGACGGAAGGACGAGAGGTCATCAGGGAACCGCTGGCGTTGTGAAGCGCCGGCAACTTCTGAAGCACCTCGCGAGCCACGGCTGCGAACTGCGGCGCGAAGGCGCGAACCACAGCATTTACAAGAACCCCGCAACCGGCGAAACCGCGCCGGTACCCCGGCACACCGAGATAGCCAACAACCTCGCCCGCAAAATTTGCAAGGATCTCGGTATCCCACCCCCTTGAGAACGATCCGCCGATCCCCGCTCGTAAAAAAGCGCCCCACGAAGGAGGGCGCCCGGATACGGCGACTCCGCTCACCAGCCGCCGGAGGAGATGCCGCCAGCCCCGTCTCATACGGGTCGTCGCGCGCGGAGTTCTTCCCGTAACGAGCGCCGCCCGCGTCCATCCTCATATAGAAGCGGGGTTCGGCCCCGATCCGCGCCGGCTGTGCCACTCCTCGAAGGTGGCTTGTGTCTCATCGAGGATCTCTCGCCAGTCGTCCCGCTGCGGCTCCACTCCGAAATCGCGTATCGCCAGCCGGATCACGTCTTCGAGAGAGACGCGACCGGTGGGGATGTGCGCCTTGTATACCTCGCCCATCTCGGCTCCGATCCCGGCCCCGAGATGGAGGTGGGGGAAGTCTATCGGGCCGGGTTGCTCCGGATGCCAGTGGTAGGCGATGATCTCCCGGCGGCTTTCGTCTTCGAGCGTGTGGTAGTAGGCGGTTGTCCGGATCTTCCACTCACCACGCTCTCCCTCGGCGCGGACGGCGCGATACCAGAAGAACGAGGACAGCCCTATGCGCTTTTCTCCCTTGAAGAAGACCGGCTCCCCGTCGCTGAAGGTGAGTACGTGCTGGAGACCGGGGGTGTAGCCATCGCTGCTCTGCGACCAGAAGACGACGGAAGGACTCGCGACGCATCCGATAGCCCTCTGCAAAGGACGACGGAAGTTCTGGAAGGCGTCGTAAGGGGTTGCGCCCGCCAACCTTCTAACGCACGAAGGGAAGGAGCATCGCCAAACGCATCACGCCGGGCGGGTTTTTCCTCCGGTCGTCCGGGTCGCCGAACTCTCCTGAGTCCCATTTCTTGAGGAACTCCTCGCCCGTCATGTCGAGGTAGCGCCGAGCCTGCCTGTCGAAAAGCTCGCGGCCCTCCTCGCGGCTTAGCTCGCGTACGTTTGCGTCTGTGCGTGCGGTATGCTCCATGATCTCTCCATCTTACCCGCTCCACGCGGTTCTTGAAAGGGGAAGGCCGGATACCGCGACTCCGCTCACCATCCGCCGGCCGAGATCCCGCCCGCCCCGTCTCATACGGGTCGTCGCACACGGAGTTCCTCCCGTAGCGAGCGCCGCCCGCGTCCATCCTCATATAGAAGCACTCGCCCGAGGCGCTCCGCGTGCCGAACACCGCCCCGCCCCCGAGCCGCTCGAACGGGACGGCCCCCACCATCGCGTCGGAGTCGAGGGGGACGAGTGTGTCCTCCGACGCCCGCCAGTCGGCGGTCGGCTCGACCTCCTCCAAGAACGTGTGGGCTATTCGATGGAGTATGATACGAGCGTGATTCACGGCTGATTTTCGGGAAGGAACGAGATATGGGACAAGACGAGATCATCTTTCTGGTCGAGGAATCGTTGGATGGCGGGTTCGAGGCGAAGGCTCTGGGACACTCCATATATTCGGAGGCGGAGACCCTCGACGAACTCAAGGAGGAAGTGCGTGACGCGGTTCGGTGCCACTTCGAGGAGGCCGACTTGCCGCGTGTGATCCGGCTCCATTTGGTGAGGGACGAAACCCTCGCCGTATGAAACTCCCGAGAGACGTCGGCGGCGAGGAGCTGGCGAAGCTGCTCGGAAAATACGGCTATGGAGTCACGCGGCAAACCGGCAGCCACATGCGCCTCTCCAAAACCGCCGGTGAGGAACACCACATCACCATCCCCCGCCACAAGCCCCTGAAAGTGGGAACGCTGGGCGGCATCCTCCGCGATGTCGCCGACCATCTCGGGTCGGATCGAAATACACTGATCGAGGAGTTGTTCGGGAAACAGTGAGGCCGAGCGCGAAGCCCCGCCCCCCGGCTGCGATCTCGTCCGTGGAACGCGCTCTCATCCTCGATCTCCCATGAAAAACCGCCCCCGCGAAGGAGAACGAAAATCTCCTTCCAAACCGGTATTCGGATACAATTTGAGGGAAGACTGCTCCGGGAGGAAGAATGGCCGAGAAAAAGACTTCGCTTAAACCAAGCAGACCGAGGCGCAAAGACCTCCGGGGAGCGACCCGACGCGCTCGGGAGTTCGCGGACAAGCTGGCGGCGGGCGGGCGCTCCTTCTCTGACTCCGCGGAGATCATCCGCGCCGACCGCGAATCCAGGATCTGAATGACGCAAGACCCCGAGGCGTCCCGGACGCTGGTTCTCGACACCAGCGTCGCGGTGAAGTTTTACGTGCGCGAGGAGATGCACGAAGAAGCTCTAAGCGTACTGGCCGCCGCCGAGTCCGGGATCGTCGAGTTGATCGCGCCGGACACCATTCAGCCGGAGTTCTTGAACGCGCTGTGGTGGAAATATCGCCGGGGCGAGTTCTCCCGCGAAGAGGTTCGGAAGGGATGGGAACGATTCACCGAAGATGAGGCGGCCTCACTCTACGCTCTCGAAGACCTCATGGCCCGCGCCGCCGGGATCACGCTCGAAACCGGTGTGATCGTCTACGACGCTCTGTTCCTCGCGCTCGCCGAGGAAATGGAAACGCCGCTCGTTACCGCCGACGATAAGCTCCTGCGAGCGACAAGAGCCACCAAATACTCGCGCCTCGCGCAGTCTTTGACCGAATGGACGCTCGACAGACGCTGACGATCCTCCCACCCGGCTCCTCTTCCACGAAGGAGAGCGCCCGGATACCGGGACTCCGCTCACCAGCCGCCGTCCGAGATCCCACCTGCTTGTCCCGTCTCATACGGATCATCGCACACGGAGTCCTTCCCGTAACGAGTCCCGCCCGCGTCCATCCTCATATAGAAACACTCGCCCGACGCGCTCCTCGTGCCGAACACCGCCCCACCCCCGAGCCGCTCGAACGGGACGGCCCCGACCATCGCCTCCGAGTTCAAGGAGACGAGCACGTTCTTCGACGCCCGCCAGTCGGTGGTCGGCTCGATCTCCTCCATCTCGACCACGGAGGCCGCATCTCCGCTCGGATAGACCCCTTCGCGCACCCGATGGGCGACGACCGGGGTGGCGGCGTTCCTCACCACGGATTTCGCCGCCGCGTCCCGCGCCTGTCCGCGCTGCGAGAGGAAGACGGGGATGGCGATACCGGCGAGGATGCCGATGATGACGACGACGAGAACCTCGATGAGGGTGAAGCCCCGCTCCCCGACCATCGTTTCGTTCGTGGAACGCGCTCTCATCCTCGATCTCCTGTGAAAAAGCGCCCCCGCGAAGGGGAGCGTCGGGTTCGCCCCGCCTGTATATTTGGGTGATGAGCGTCGTCCACGACCATCGCGGCATGCCGATTCGTCTGACGGACGAGCGGATGGCGCACATGCTCGAACACCCGGAGATGTCCGGCATGGAGACGGGGATCTCCGAGACGCTTCGGAGACCCGAGAGCGTCGTTCGGTCGAGGAGCGACGAGTCGGCCCGGCTGTATTACCGCTTTCATCCCGACACCCCGGTGGGTGCGAAGCTCATGTGCGTCGTGG
>JBOHBL010000527.1:0-3999 GCA_050698295.1 Rubrobacteraceae bacterium
TCTCCTTTCCGTCCGGGGCGATGAGGCGCGCGTTCTCGATGTCGAGTTCTTTCTGGCCGATCCAATCGAAAATGCGCCTTTTGAGCGGAACGTCCACGTTCAAAGAGACCTCGACGCGAACCGCTCCGCCGCGCTCCCACGGGCTCGGGTTGAAGACGACGAGCGGGACCATCCCGGCCTCCGGCTCGGGCGCGACCATCGAAGAGAGGTAGTCGAGCGACTCGTCCACGACTTTTCCCCCGACCCTCCTGGCGGTGTCGTAGCGTCCCATCATCTGGCGATGCACGGCGTCCGCCGAACAGCCCCCGATGGAGTCGTGCGCGTGGTTCTTTATGACCTCCTTCCAGGCGTGACGCAAAAACGGCGAGTAGTCCCTGCCGCCGAGGGCGTACACGACCGCCGCCGCCCGCTCGGCCATCCCTTCGAGGAGCTGCTGGGTGCGTTCGTTCTCCTGCTTCAAATACATCCGGGAGGAGTAGACCCCTTTGAGGATCGGCTGGTAACGGGCCCACCGCAGCTCGCCCCGGTACGTCTTCAGCTCCGGATTGCCTTCCAGCGCAAGCCTCTCGAAGTCCGAGAGTTTCCCGTTGAAGAGGCGGTCGTCCATCTTCTGGTTCAGATCGAAGACGTACTTGGAGAACAGAGGTTGGACCGTTACGTGATCCGAGCCGTTGAGAAAGAGGATCGCGCCGTTTGCCGAACGTCGCGCCAGCCTGTCCCTCAACTCGAAGAGCGAATCGTAGCTCACGAAGTAGCTGCTCGGCTCGGAGATGCGGTCGTGCCGGAAGGATATTTTCGCCGGGTCCGAGCCGAGCACGGCGGCGTTCGAGTACGTCTCGGACAGAAAGTGGGCCATGACCCTGGAACCGTCCGGGGCTTCCCACCAGAATTCCGAGCGAAGCTCTCCAACATCCTCGGCGAGGCCGCGCATCGTATAAAAGGTGTTTATGTCGAAGCCGCGCAGTATTTGGGGCAACTGGCTCACGTGGCCGAAGGTGTCGGGAACGTAGCCCTGCTTCATGACGGGTCCGTAGGGGCGGGCGGCCCGGTCGCCCATGAGGAGGTTCCGAACGAGTGACTCGCCGGAGATCAAAAACTCGTCCGGCTGGACGTACCACGGCCCGATGTCGAGCCTGCCCTCCCGGACCAGCCGCTGGAGTTGCTCCCTTTTTTCGGGACGGACTTCGAGATAGTCTTCGAGCAACGACACCTGTCCGTCGAGCATGAACGAGCGAAAACCCTCGTCGTCTTCGAGCAGATCCAAAAGCTCGTCCATGAAGCGCACGAGGTAGAAGCGGAACTCTTCGAAGGTGGCATACCATTCCCTATCCCAGTGGGAGTGAGGTATGACTACTATATCGACCGGATCGTCACCGGGGATTGTTCCGGGTCTCTCTTCGACGGAGGACATGGATTTTGAGGGCTTCCCTTCTCCCTTTGTTTGCGCTTATGGTAATCCCGGAGTCGGGAGTCGGCAACCGGATCCCGGCCACGAGAGGAAGCTCTCCAGTTTTTCGTAGCTCTCTTCGAGCAAAGCCATCTCCGCATACTCTTCGTCCTGATGACTTTTCAATAAGTCAGAAGCAAGCGGTCTGTGACGGCCTCTCCTTCAAGCGTTCGTCCACCCATCTGAAAGCGTTTCAGCATCGAGCGACCGCAGTTGACGGAAACGTCTCTCTCGAACAAGCCTTCCGGCACGGGTACGTTGCAAATCAAGCCACCCGAACGTTTGGTTCCGTCTATGCTCAACGCTACGTATACGCCGCGTTTCCTGCAATGCTCAATGGCCTTGAAAAGCCTTTCAAGGCTGAAGGACTGCGCCCCGTACAATATTGCCTGGCTATTACCGTAAGGCGGGTCGCAGTAAATTAGATCCCCCGCTTTGGCTGCGTCGAAGGCTTCCTCGAAATCCATGAGCAGGAACTCCGTCCCCGCTGTCCGCTCATGCCAGACGTCTACTCGCTTGGAAAACACTTCCGGCGTGATCGGCCTGTGGGGGCCGCACGGGGTGGACATGTATCCGTCGGCCTGCCGGAATCGAACTACTCCCCCATAGCATGAACGGCAGAGGAACAGCAAGTCGGCGCCGTTCGGTTCGGCGTTGTATGAGGCTTTGACGCGCTCATACGCGGCTACTTTGTCTCCTGCCATCATCGCCGTCCACCTGTGAGCGTACCATTGCTTGAGGGTGTCGGGATCCCTCGCCAGCATATGCCAAATTTCCATCAAAGGCTCGAAGCAGTCGGAGCCGAACCCCCTTTCGGGGGAAAGCGTCGCCAGTACCGCCCCGCTTCCGAGGAAAGGCTCGAAGTATCTCTCGAACTTCGCCGGGAAGTACGACACGATCTCATGGGCGAACCTTTGCTTGTTGCCCACCCATTTCAACAGTTGGCTTTTGAACGGCGCCGCCGTGCGATGCTCGCTGGTGTCAAATAAAGGTGATTGCATCGCCTCATCCTAGCAAAGACCGTTTACGGAAGCTGCTTCATCATATCCTAATTTGGCATACGAAGTAAAGGGGGCATATATTGCCTCGGTGATGGAAAAGAGGGCTTCCGCTATCAACCAGAGACGGTTTCGGGCGCTTTTACGTGAGATACGGACTGAGGCCGGTTTACGTCAGGTGGATCTCGCCGGACGGCTTGGTCAGCCGCAGTCTTTCGTCAGTAAATATGAATCTGGTGAGAGGCGCTTGGATCTTCTGGAAGTCCGTCAAATATGCGAAGCGGTTGACGTTTCTCTGGAAGAATTCGTCCGCAGACTCGAAGGCTCATTGAAATGAAACCTGAGGAACGCTTTCTGAGACAGCCCAAGAGCTTTTGGGCGATGGTTCGAACCATTAGCCAGCATCTGAGGTATACGGTTAGGCGGCAAGTCAAGGTTCCGACGCTCGATGAAGTGAAGGTTGCCTTATCCGAACTCGGCCTCGACCATTCGCGCGTTGTGGATGATCACGGCCAGCCCACGGCAGTGGGAAAACTATTGCTCGACTACTTTTCGCACAGGGCGGAGGTATTGAATACCTTTGTCGAGCCGCGCTTGATGGATGCGGAGAGGGCGAAAAGAGTGTTCGATGAACTATACGCCGAATTGTCCCCGACATGCCCGATACCGATGAACAAGCAAAAAGGCGACAAGAAAGCTCCGGCGTACTTGACCTCCATCGTGAACATGCTGATCGAGGCCAACATCGAAGATTCGCCATGTAATTACGATCCAAGAGAACTGACCACAATAACGCGGAACGGCGTTCCGTTGCGGACGCTCGCGCGGCGAGTGGATGGAGCCTTCCCAGGAGCCATCAACCCGATAGCCGTCTGGGAGATCAAAGAATATTATTACACCACGACGTTCGGCAGCAGAGTCGCGGACGGCGTTTACGAGTCGCTGCTCGACGGCATGGAACTCGAAGAACTTCGAGAACACGAAGGGATAGACGTGAAGCACTATCTCATGATAGATGCCCACTATACATGGTGGGATTGCGGACGCTCGTACCTTTGCAGGATCGTTGACATGCTCCATATGGGGTACGTGGACGAGGTGTTGTTTGGTTATGAGGTGGTCGAGAGAATGCCGATCATAGCCAAAGAGTGGATGGAAACCTGGCGTAGTCACGACATCTCTTAACGCAGCTATACGGCACCGCTCTCACTACAACAGGAAGCTCTCCAGTTTTTCGTAGCTCTCTTCGAGCAGACTTATCTCGGCGTACTCCTCGTCCTGATGCGCCTGCGAAGAAAGTCCCGGCCCCAGATTCGCCGCCGCGATGCCGCGCTCGGAAAACCTCGCAACGTCCGTCCACGCCTGCTTGGGACGGACCTCGATGCCGGTCCCGACGAGCCTCTGGAGCAAAGGATGGTCGAGGTCCACGGGGCCGCTCGGGGCGAAGTCCGTTATCTCGAAAGAGGCTTCGCCGTCCAAAAGTTCCTCGAAGACGTTGTTCACATGCTCGACGCCGCGCCCCGGCGCGAAGCGGTGGTTGACGTTGATCCGGCA
>JBOHBL010000528.1:0-5835 GCA_050698295.1 Rubrobacteraceae bacterium
GGCGACGACATCCTCTTCGGAGGGCCGGGCGACGATGTTCTCCTCGGCGGCCCCGGCAACGACGTGCTCCACGGTGGTCCGGGTCGCGACGCCCTCCGCGGCGGCCCCGGAAAGAACGTAGTCAGGCAATAGCCGCCGGACGCGCGAACAAAAAGCCGCTCCCGCCGGGGGCGGCTTTTCGCGCCTCGGAATCGGGGGATTGGAAATGGGCGTGTCGGGGCGGCTAGAATGCGTTTCGGGAGATGACGTCGAAATCGGGAGGGCTACGCTGAAAACCACGGCAAAGACCGCCACCGTGCATACGGAGCGCGCGTTCACGATCTCACGCGGTTCCGAGGACGCTTTCGAGGAGGTGATCTTCGAGATCGAGGAGGACGGTTTGACGGGTCTCGGTGAAGCGTCCCCTTCGGGTCGCTATTCTCAGAGATCCGCCGAAGTGGCCGCCGCGCTGGAGAAAGTCCGGATCTCCGATGCGTGGGACATCGAAGGCGAACTGCGTCGCAACTCCGACCTCCCACCCGCCGCTCTCGCCGCCCTCGACGGCGCTCTCAACGACCTCGCCGCAAAGAAGCTCGGCGTCCCGCTCTACAGGATGCTCGGCCTCGCCCAACCGGACATAACGAGCTCGTACACTTTGGGCATAGACGAGCTGGAGACGACTCTTGAGTGGGCGAGGAAGCTCTCCGCCTTCCCCGTCTTCAAGATGAAGGTCGGCTCCGAACGCGACATCGAGACGGTGCGGGCGGTCTCCGACGTTTCCGACGCGCGGCTCTGGGTGGACGCGAACGAGGCGTTCTCGCCGGAGGACGCGGTGGATGTCGTCCGGGAACTCAAAGGGATCGGGGTCGAGATGATCGAGCAGCCCGCCGCCGCCGCCGAAGGCGCGGAGGCGATGCGAAAAGTGACGGAAGCGGCGAGTCCGGTGCCCGTGATCGCCGACGAGAGCGCCATCTCCGCCT
This sequence comes from Rubrobacteraceae bacterium, assembly GCA_050698295.1. Taxonomy (GTDB): domain Bacteria; phylum Actinomycetota; class Rubrobacteria; order Rubrobacterales; family Rubrobacteraceae; genus JACCWD01. The sequence continues at coordinate 960 of JBOHBL010000528.1, forward strand.
CCGATGTCCCAAAACTTTCGGGCAACGTGAGCGGCGTGAACGTGAAGCTCGCGAAGTGCGGCGGGGTAAGGAACGCTCTGAAAATGGTCCACACCGCCCGCGCCCACGGGATGCTGTGCATGATCGGCTGCATGATAGAGACCTCCGTCGGCATCGCCGCCGCCTCCCACATCGCGGGCCTCTTCGACTTCGTGGACCTCGACGGGGCCGCCCTCCTCGCCGACGACCCTTTCACCGGAGTGACTTTCGATAAAGGGAAGATGCTTTTGAGCGAAAAACCGGGCCTCGGGGTGGAATACCGGTGATGCGCCGCGAGACCCCCGAACGGCGCTACGCCATCCTCGCCGAAGGCAAATTCACCGACGGGAACGCGAAGACCGCGCACGGGCTCATACGCTACGGCAAAGACGAGGTCGCGTGCGTCATCGACTCCTCGCTCGCCGGGAAGTCCGTCCTCGATACGATGCCGCACCTCGAACGCGACGCTCCGATAGTTTCCTCTCTCGATGAAGCCCTCGAATATTCTCCGACGTCCATCCTCGTGGGGGTGGCTCCGGCGGGCGGAAGATTGCCGATGGAATGGATGGAGCTTCTCCGAGACGCGGCGGACGCCGGGATCGAAATAGTGAGCGGCCTCCACCAACGCCTCGCGCCGGAGTTCCCCGGCAAACCCGTCTGGGACGTACGCGAGCCCCCGAAAGAACTTCCGCTCTTTTCAGGCGAAGGCTTCGATGTGGAGCAAAAAATCGTTCTCACCGTCGGGACTACAGCGGCCATCGGAAAGATGACCGCTTCGCTGGAGATCGAACGCGCCGCGAAGGAGTCCGGTCTCCGAACTGGGTTCGCGGCGACGGGGCAGACGGGCATAGTCATTTCGGGGTGGGGCATATGCGTGGACGCGGTCGTCTCGGATTTCATCGCCGGAGCTTCGGAGCAACTGGTCCTCGAAGCCGCGAAGTCCTCGCCAGACCTGATCCTCGTCGAAGGACAGGGTTCTCTCGGACATCCCGCTTATTCCGGCGTGACCCTCGGACTCCTCCACGGTTCCTGCCCGGACGCCCTCATCCTCTGCGCCGACGCCTCCGCCGAACCCATCATGGCCGGGGTCCCTCGTCCGAAACCCTCCCTCGCCGTCCGCCTCTACGAAGAGGTCGCCGCCCTCGTCAAGCCAGCCCCCGTCGTCGCCGTGAGCGTGAACACGAAGGGCCTCCCCAATGAGGAAGCTGAAAACTTCGTCGCCAGAATTTCCTCCGAGACCGGACTTCCCGCCGCCGACCCGTTCCGGGGTTCCGCCGCCGCGATCCTCGAAGCGATCCTCGCTGCCCCAAAGACGATATCCCTCTCGATGTGACCTGGATCACACCGAGCCCACGGTCTGGATCACCACCCAAGAAGACCTTCGTCACCTGCTTGTTGCCAAATGCACATCCTTTGATTAAGATCAAGAACAGTTCTTGAAATCGATCAAAAGGAGTGAATTATGGCGGAGGTCACGCAGACGCCGATGAAGGATTCGGTGCGGGATGCGATGGAGGCGCAGGTGGGCCACGAGTTCTATGCGGCGTATCTGTATCTTTCGATGGCGGGTTCGTTCGAGGCGGCGAACTTCCCCGGTTTCGCGCGCTGGATGCGGAAGCAGGCCAAAGAAGAGCAGGAACACGCGATGAAGTTCTTCGACTTCCTGCTCGACAGGGGCGAGAGCGTGCAGCTTCCGGCGATAGACGCGCCGCCGAGCACCTTCCGCTCCCCGCTCGACGCCTTCGAGCAGTCGCTGGAGCACGAAAAGAAAGTCACCGCGCTCATCAACGAAATATACGCTCACGCCGCTCGGGAGAACGACTACCCGGCGCAGGTTCTCCTCAACTGGTTCGTCTCGGAGCAAGTCGAAGAAGAAAAGTCCGCCTCCGAAATCGTCGAGCGCCTCCGCATGGCCGGCGACGACCCGACCGCGCTCCTCATGCTCGACAACGAGATGAAAAACAGGGAGTAGCAAAAACAAAAACTACTCCCCGTAGTTGCATTTCGCTCCGCCGATGGCGTATCATTCGTTTACTTTGCAAACGGTTGTCATTAATGGGGTTTAGGCGGATGCGCTCGGGAGAGACGGTTCTCGCGGCGTACAGTTCGCGCAGCCGGGTGGTGCTTGGCGACGCTGGGGGGATCGAAGTTTCGTGGGGCGCGTTGAGCGTGGCGATGAGCGGGGCCGAGTTCGCGGGTTTCGCCGAGATGCTCACGGACGCTGCGGGGTGTCCGGTTCGGTGCGGTGAGCTTGCGCGGTGTTTTTGCGGGCGGGTGAGCAGATGCGCGATGGGCGAGGTGTCGCTCTCGCACAACGGACTCACGCTGTGGTTCTCGCCCGAGGAGTTCGAGGAGTTCGGGAGGCTCGTCCTCGCCGCCCGCCGGAAGCTCTCAGACCTCGCGCCGTTGTCTCCGCTCGGGGTTCCGTGGGAGCCGGGCGAAGAATTCTTCACTTCCAACTGACTTCGAGAGCGAGCCGGCTCTTCCCGTGGTCGCTCTTCGGCAAAAGCACTTTCGCTCGTCCGTAAAACATACGTTAATTCTTGTAGAAAAGCGGATATAGAGGCTTGCAATCATGCGGTTATGCTAAAATTTTCGGCGTGGGACGATGCTTGACGCTCAACGCCAGCTTCGAGCCCGTGGCCCTTGTTCCGGTCAGGCGGGCCATCGTCCTCGTTGTCTCCGAAAAGGCCGAAATCGTCGAGGCGAACCTCGAAAAGCGCTTCCGCTCGGAGAAGGCCGAATACCCCTATCCGCTCGTCATCCGGCTAATAAAGTACGTCGAGATACCACGCCGTTTGAGGAAGCACGTAACTAATACGATCCTCTTTGCCAGAGATAATTACCGCTGTCAGTACTGCGGCAAGCATCGCGACGACCTCAATCGCCGCGAGTGCCTCACCCGGGATCACGTGAAGCCGCTCTCGAAGGGTGGGGGGAACACGTGGGACAACGTCGTCACGGCGTGCGCCAAGTGCAACGCGAGGAAGGGGAACCGCCTCCCGATGGAGTGCGGCATGTATCCGAAGAGCACGCCGAAGGAGCCGCGCTACGTCGTGATGGTGTGGTACTCGCGCGGCCTCAACGAGATACAGCGCCGCTACGTCGAGCAATTCTATGGAAAGAATTCGCTGGAGGCGTCGAGGGCGTAGGCGAGTACTTCCTCGAAGGGCATCGCTCGTGTGCGGCGGGCGTTGCTCCCCTCCGATTGCCTACTGCCCATCGCCGTATATAATCCAGACCGTTGTCGAATTACGCAACCTACGGGGTTTCTTTGGAATACAGCGATTTCGCGGAGAGGGTCGAGCGTATCGTCTCGAACGTCGAGCGAGCGGTGTCAGGCAAGCGTGATGGCATCTTCCTCACGGTGGTGGCGATGCTTGCCGGGGGACACATCCTCATAGAGGACGTGCCGGGAGTGGGGAAGACGCTGCTCGCGAAGTCCCTGGCGAAGTCCATAAAGGGCGAGTTCCGGCGCATCCAGTTCACTCCCGATCTCCTTCCCGCCGACGTGACCGGCCTCAACGTCTACAACCAGGGGGATCGGCGCTTCGAGTTCTGGCCGGGACCGGTCTTCGCGAACGTGGTTCTCGCCGATGAGATCAACCGCGCCAGCCCGAAGACTCAGAGCGCGCTCCTGGAGGCGATGGAGGAAAGCTCGGTCACGGTGGACGGCGACACGCGAATGCTCCCGCAACCCTTCGGCGTCCTCGCCACGCAGAATCCCATCGAGCATGAGGGGACCTATCCGTTGCCGTACGCCGAGCTCGACCGGTTCATGATCAAGATGGAGATAGGTTATCCCGACGGCGACGCGGAGATGGAACTCCTCAAGCTCTCCCGCGACCCGGCTTCCGAGTTGCGTCCGGTGGTGAGTTTGGAGGAGTTCTTGCGGATGCGCTCTCTCGTCGAGGAGGTCCACGCCAGCGAGGCGGTTTTGCGCTACGTCGTCTCCGTTACGTCCGCGACGAGGAACCACGAGGAAGTCATGCTCGGCGCGTCTCCGAGAGCGAGTCGGATGCTGCTCGCGACGGCTAAGGCGCGGGCGGCTTCGGGCGGGCGCTCGTACTGCACTCCGGACGACGTGAAGACGATGGCGGAGGCGGTGCTTTCGCACAGGATCATCCCTTCCGCCGGGGTCTCCCGCTCGGAGAACGGGTTCGGCTCCGATGGGGTGGCGAGCAAGATCGTGCGCGACGTCCTCTCGTCGGTGCCGGTCACCGAGGCGGTCTAGCGGATGTCCCGGTCAAAGGACGGAGAGAAAGGTCGCCTCTCCGTCCGTCCCACCGCCCGCGGCTGGCAGGCTTTGATCGTCGGGATACTCGTGCTCGTCGCGGCCCGCATGCTCGGGACGACTCAGTTCCACCAGCTCGGATACGCGCTTCTGATCCTGCCCGTCGCCGCTCTTTTTCTCGGTCTGGCAACCTCGCGCGGTCTCTTTTTCTCGCGCCGAGTTCCGGATAACTCCCGCATAACCGCCGGAAGTCCCGCCGGGATCGACCTCCGACTCGACAATTCGTCCCGCTTCGGGACTTCCACGGTCGAGGTCACGGATCGGCTGCCCGAGAGCCGAAACTTCGATTTCGCGCCGCTCGAAGCCCGCGGAGACGCCCGCTCGCGGGTCTCCGTCACCTTCGCCCGGCGCGGTGTGTATGGTCTCGGACCCGCCGAAGCCGCGGTCGTGGACCCTTTCGAACTCCTGCGCTTCACCCGAAACTTCGACGAGCGAACCGAGGTCGTGGTCTATCCGGAGGTCCACGAGTTGCGGGGGTTCCCGGTTCGCGGCGGCGACGCGGATTCGGAAGGGCGGGGTGTGATCGGGCGCCGCGGCGACGAGTTCGCGGGGTTGCGCGAGTAC
>JBOHBL010000529.1:0-2189 GCA_050698295.1 Rubrobacteraceae bacterium
GAAACCGGGAAAGGAGAAGGAAGTTGGCGGAGGAGAGAGGGCGTCGGGTTCATCCGGTGGACGAGGTTTTGCCGGCGGGGAAGATGGCGGCGTTCGGGTTACAGCACGTGCTTTCGATGTATGCGGGGATCATCGCGGTGCCCTTGATCATCGCGACGGCTATCGGGCTTCCGCCGGACCAGCTCGTATACATAATCAACGCGAGCTTCTTCATGTGCGGGGTGGCGACCCTGGTCCAGACCATCGGGTTCTGGAAGTTCGGGGTGCGCTTGCCCATTGTGCAGGGGACCACCTTCGCGGCGGTGACGCCCATGATCGCCATCGGCGGCGCGTACGGTTTGCAGGGAATTTACGGCTCTGTGATCGTGGCCGGACTTTTGACCGTACTCGCCGCTCCGTTCTTCAGCAAGCTCCTGCGCTTTTTCCCGCCGGTCGTGACGGGAACCGTCATCACGATCATCGGCATATCGCTGATGCCCGTGGCGATTCGGTGGGCCGGCGGCGGCGTGCCGGACGCGCCGGACTTCGGCAGTCCGGGGAACGTCGCGATGGCGTTCGTGACGCTCCTTTTCATACTTGCAATAACGCGGTTTTTCAGTGGTTTTCTGGGCGGGTTCCTGAGCAGGATCGCCATCCTGCTCGGACTTGTCGTGGGGACGGTGGTGGCTGCCCTGCCGATCATCGGGCTCGCGGACTTCAGCGGGATCGGGGACGCGGCGTGGGTCGGGGTGACGCTGCCGTTCGCCTTCGGGCCGCCGACCTTCCAGATCGTCTCGGTCGTCTCCATGTCACTCGTGATGCTCATCGTCATGGTCGAGACCACCGCCGACATCCTCGCCATCGGCGAGATCACGGAGAAGCGGGTCCGCTCGGACGACGTGGCTCGGGGCCTTCGGGCGGACGGACTCTCGACCGCCATCGGCGGGGTCTTCAACACCTTCCCGTTCACCGCCTTCGCGCAGAACGTTGGGCTGGTGCGCTTCACCAACATAAAGAGCCGCTTCGTCGTGGCTGCCGCCGGGGTGATTTTGCTCGTGCTCGGCTTTCTTCCGAAGCTGGCCGCGCTGGTAGCCGCGATACCCTTGCCGGTGCTCGGCGGAGCCGGTCTCGTGCTTTTCGGGACTGTGGCGGCCGTGGGCGTCCAGACGCTCTCGAAGGTGGACTTCACCGACAACCGGAACATCGTGATCGTCGCCGTCAGCCTCGCGTTCGGCATCATTCCGGCGGCGTTGCCGGAGTTCTACGAGGGGTTCCCGGAGGGAGCCCAGATCTTCCTCGACAGCGGCATCACCGCCGCGGCGGTCTCGGCGATCCTGCTCAACATCTTCTTCCACATCCTGGGCGGAGAGAGAGTCGGCACGGAACTCGGCGAACCGGCGAGCCGGCTGACGGAAGAGATCACCGTGATGCAGGCGAACGACCTGAGCGACGAGGAGTTCGCGCGGAAGTTCGCCCCGCTCTTCCAGGGCGTGAGCTGGGTCCCCGAGAGGGCCTTGCGGGAGCGTCCCTTCACCAGCCTCTACGAGCTGCGCCACGCCTTCCAGGACGCCGTCTTCGATGCTCCTCCCGAGCAGCAACGGGAGCTCATCCGGGCCTATCCCGACCTCGCGGGCGAGGCGACGGAGGCGGGCACGCTCTCCCCGCTCTCCATGCGCGACCAGGCCGCGGCCGGCCTCGACCGTCTCTCCGATGAGGAGTACGGCGAGTTCCGCCGGTTGAACGAGGCGTACCGGGAGAAGTTCGAGATGCCCATGATCTTCTGCGTCCGGGAACACTCCCCCGAGTCCATCTTCGCGAGCGGCAAGGCCCGGCTGGAGAACTCCCCGGCGCAGGAGAGCGCCGCTGCCCTTGTCGAGATCGCCAAGATCGCCAACCTCCGTTTGCGAGACCTCGCCGACGAGCCGATGGTGACGGGAAGAAACTGATGGAGCCGATCACGGTGAAGGAGGCGAACGCCATGAGCCGCGCCGAGTTCGTGGAGCGGTTCGGGGAACTGTACGAACATTCCCCCTGGGTCGCCGAGGGAGCCGCGAAAGTACGGCCGTTCGAGAGCGTCGCCGAGATGCGCGAAGCCTTCGAGCAAACGGTGCGAGGAACGTCAAAAGAGAAAAAACTCGAACTCATCCGGGCGCATCCCGACCTCGCCGGGAAGGCGGCGGTGGCGGGCGAGTTGACGGAAGAGTCCGCCA
>JBOHBL010000530.1:0-5676 GCA_050698295.1 Rubrobacteraceae bacterium
GGTGTCCACGCAGTCCTGGATCGTCGCGCATCCGGGGCTGGTAGGCACGGTGCGAGTCGCGGCCCACGCTCCCTGCGTACCCGCCATCATCGCCAGGAAGACCCCCAGAAGCCCAACGACGGCCCACCAAACCAGGCGCGACGCCCACACCCGGTCCTTCCACCCACACTCCGTAGTCATTCATTCACTCCTTTCAGGGACACGGGATCTCCGTCGTCCCTTTTCCATGAGTGGCTCCGTAATGCCCCGGCGGCGCCTCCACTGCTATCCGACGAGAATGCTGCCAGTCGGCCGGAGGCTCCACAATCGTCCAAATGAGTGATTTTCCCCGGTTTATTCGGACTTTGGCGCGTGGGGCGGTCTGGAAGAACATCATCGAGGCATCGTGGACGGGCTGGAATACGGGCGAGGAGCGCGGAAAGGGTCAGCGAGAGCGGCGGCGTTCGGAGTCGAGGCGGGCGGCTTCGGCGTATATCTCTTCGACCGTCATGTGGTTGATCGGTTTGTCCATCGCCGTATAGTCGCCCTCCGGAGGGTTGTGCAGGTTCACGAAACGGATGAAGCCGGACGGACCGAGCTTCTCCATGAGAGCCTGGTAACCGAGCCTGACAATCTCCTCGTCGGTCATGTCTCGGGTTTGCATCGGATTCAACCTTCCTCGAACAACTCCAGCGGGGAGACGACCTCCACAGGAGAGCCGATCCGCCCGGCTCTCTTGATGAGTTTATCATCGCAGGTTACGAAGTAGTCCGCCCGCGCCTGCTCGGCGGCCGCCAAATGCAGCGCGTCCCGACCCGCCAGTCCGGCATCGTTTAGGATCCTCGCCCTTTGCAGGATCGCCCGTCTGCGGCCCACACGCTGCCCCGCCGATCCGATGAGCGCGCGAACCCTTTCCCGCCGCGAGTCGTCGGGGGAAAGCCGGTTCTCCGCGTCAACCACGAAAGACGAGACCAGCGTCGCTTCCCCGGCCCCGATCGCCTCGAACAGCGCCTCTACCGCCCGAGCCTCCGCGCGGTTCCTCGGCACGCTCTGGTCGTCGAACGGTCGGTTATAGACATTGTTGTCGAAATAGAGCCTCAAAGTCCAGCCATCATACCCGCCTCGACGAGCAGAGAGCGACCGACGGCAAGCGCGTGTGGGGCGGGGTCGGAGAGAACATCATCGAGGCGTCCTGGCAAGCATTGGTGGATGGACTGGAGTACGGGGTGAGGAAAGAAATCTCCCGGTAGCCCCGAGCATTCTATCTTTTCAGCGTCTTCGAAGGAGGAGCAATTGCGCGGCGCCGGGTCCGAGTTTGATCGGGAGACGGATGGCCCTCCCGCCGCGGCGCCGAACGGGGTTGGCAAACCTCCCCTTCGCCGCGTTGAAGCGAAAGACTCCACTCACCCGAGGCGACATGCTCAACCTGACCCTCGTCGCTCTGTCGGGTGAATGGTTGACCACGAGAAGGTAGCGGTCCCTCGCTCCGCCGGGCCTGACGAAACTCCCCAGAATGGACGCGCCGCCGCCGACCGCCCTCACAAAGGGGTCCGGGCGGAACGGCGTCGCTCCACGGGGCCGGTTTTTCGCATGCACCACCGACACGGATCTCATCGGCAGCAGAAACTGTCCGATCGATTGCAGATAATCGTTGACGCTTCTCGCATAATCGTAAAGAGGCGTACGGGTTCCGCTTTTCGAGATCAGCGCCTGCCCGTACGGAACTCTGCTCCCTTCCGGGGTCCAGTACGTGAAGTACTGTATCCCTTTCGCCCCATACGCCAGGGAGACGTTTATTTGCCAGAGAAGGTCGGCCCGGCTCGGGCGCCGGCGCGGGGCGAGTCTGACCGCCGCGCCGTCGAAGTCAACGCTCTGGATAAAGACCCAGGAGGGGATGTTCGCCCGGAGCGCGCGGCTCCGGACCTTCGCCCAGTTGAAGAAGTAGTCGCGGGTGATCTTCTTCCCGGAGAGCAGCGGGTAGTGGTCGAACGAGAGAAGCGGCGGCTCGACGATACTCGTGTACTGAGCCAGATACTTCGCGTACGACGACGTTTCGAGCGCGGCCGGTGACGCATACGACGGCCACACGTTCACGTAAGGCAAAAGGCCGTCGGATAGCTCCCGGAGATCCAAGCTCGTCCGCCTCAGAGCCTCGAACAGACTGCGGCCCGGCTCGTCGAAGAGGTTGATGCCGACCAGGGCGGGCGAGCTCCCATGAAGATCAACCAGCTCCCGTATCCGCTCACGAACCTTCTCCGGGTCGGACGAAGCCGCGCTGACGCGCTGCGGCTCCTCGCTCTCGCGCAGCAATCGCATGGGACTCTCCGTCTCGCTCCCCGAGGAGGTACTGCGCGCGCCCGCGCTTCCGTTTATGAGGTTCCGCAGCCTCCCGTCCATGAGGATAAAGCGGAGGTCGTTCGCCGAAGCGGCCGTCAGAGCGGCCGCGGTCGCTTCGTCGTTCCCCACGCCGTTGCCCCCGATCACGAAGTTGAAGCCGGCCTCCGCTATCTCGGCGTAGCGATCGTCGTTCGTCTCCTCGGGAGGAGGCGGCCACCACGCCCCGATCGGGAACTTCCCGTCGCCGAGGATCTCCGCCGCTCGGACTTCGCTCGCGCCAAAGATCGCGAGCGACCCCGGCAACGCGAGCCCGATGCCCGCGCCACCGGCGAGACGGAGGAATTCACCCCTGCTAAGGGAAGTATCTAGCAAACCTCTCTCTCCTCGATCATAAACCTCCGGTTCTCTCAACATGCTCCCGCTTTTCGACCCATCATAACAGAACATACCATGCCTTCGATACGTCAATCGAAGAGCGAGGGTTGTCCTCCCGGAACCCGGAACGCGGAAGCGGACAACGGCCTTCGCCTCCCCTCTATCCCGGCTCGGCGAACGCTCACCTCGAACAGCTTCGCGACGTGCTCGGCGTAGACTCCTTCGCCCCTCATGCGACTGCCGAAGCGAGGATCGTTGAGTTTTCCGGCGCGGACGGAACGAACGCGATTCAGCACTTTCTCTTTCCGGTTCGGGAAGTTGCGAGAGAGCCAGTCCTCGAAGAGCGGCGCGACGGCGTACGGAAGCCGGAGCATCGTGTACCCGGCGGAGGTCGCTCCGGCGTTCGCGGCGGCTTCAAGCAGCTTCGGAAGCTCGTGGTCGGTGAGGCCGGGAATGACGGGAGCGGTCATCACCCCGACCGGTATGCCGGCGCCCGTCAGCTTCTCGATGGCGGCGAGGCGGCGAGACGGGCTCGAAGTTCGGGGCTCCATGCGGCGGCGCAAATCGTCGTCGAGGGTGGTGAGCGAAACCGTGACCGAAGCGGCGTCGTATTTCGCAAGCTCCGAAAGCAAATCTATGTCGCGGGTAACGAGGTGGTTCTTCGTGATGACGGCGACGGGGTTCCGGAACTCTGCGAGGACTTCGAGGCAGCGCCGCGTGAGTCGGAGCTTCTTCTCGACCGGCTGATAGGCGTCGGTCGCGACGCTCATGGCGAGGGTGCGGGACCGCCATTTCGGCGAAGAGAGTTCCTTTTTGAGAAGCTCCGGGGCGTCTTCTTTCACCATGATCTTCGTCTCGAAGTCCAGCCCGGCGGAGAAGCCGAGATACTCGTGGTTGGGACGAGCGAAGCAATTGTGGCTCACGACGCCGTTCGCGATGAAATCACCCGTGCCGGTCGTGATGTCGTAAAGAGTCATCTCTTCCAGAGCTTCGATCTTCTTAACTCGAAGGCCGTCGCCGCTTTCCACGATCCCGCCATCGAAGACGCCCCCGGACGCGCCGGCCCCCATGAGACAGTCGCCGACCGCGATCCGCGAACCGTCCCCGCCGCCCGCCACGAACTTCCAGCCTCGCTCCGCTAAAAAACGATGATCCCCGCTCGCTACGAGGGAAGTGCCGTCACCCAATGTGACACGGTACGCGAGTTTCCTCGTCTTCCAGTGCGCCAGCACCTCCGTTTTGGCATACCGCCTGTAACTTCCGCGCACGGCGGTGCCGTAGATTTCGTCCCCGATTCGAAGTCCTTCAAGAGAACGGGTGGTTCCGTCGGCCATCAAAATGGGAGTGTCACCCGATATGCAATAAACACACCCATGAAGACATCCGCGGTACGGGTTTATGCTCGCGTCGAAGCCGACATCAGGGCTGGTGTTTTTCGTGATGATGGACTTCGTGGAATCCCGGAGATACGTCGTCTCCGGCTTCGGCTCGTCCTCGGGTTCGAACTCGTCGAGGTGGTCGAAGTCTATTTCCACTTCGATCTCCTCGAAGCGGTTCTTCGGATCGAAGCCCGCGCCCCGGCCTTTGATGTCGCGTCCTCTCACCCGATGATTCTACGAGCGACGAGCGTCTCTCACCACGTCTTTCGCGGCCCGCGAACGGGTATAGACTTTCGACAGAGACCGGAAGGGAGACGAGATCGACGGGAAAACGGAGATACGACGGATGCTGCTTCCCGGAGCGGCGGGGGACCTCTCGACGAGATACATCATGCCCGCTCTGGCCCACCTCCACGAAAACGACCTCCTCCCCGACGGCTTCGAGGTCACGGGGATAGGGCGCAGAGACTGGGACGACCAGGACTTCCGTGAATTCGTCAAAAAGCGACTGGACGCGAAGGACGTGGAAGAAAAAGCGCGACGGGAGCTTCTCGAGAGCCTGACGTACAGGACAGCGGACATCACGAAGCGGGACCAGATGCAGGACGCTATCGGCGGCTCGTCCGAGCCCGTCCTCGCGTACCTCGCGCTGCCGCCGGGCATTTTTCCTCCCGCCATGCAAGCTCTCTCCGGGATGCCGGACGGAAGCCGTATCGTCGTCGAGAAGCCTTTCGGGGAGGATCTCTCTTCAGCTCGAAAACTCAACGAGCTTCTCCACGAATCGTTCGAGGAGGATGTCTTCCGGGCGGACCATTTCCTCGGGATGAAGAGTTTGCGCGACGTTTTCGCGCTGAGATTCGCCAACAGCGTCTTCGGAGCGGCGTGGAGCGGGGAGAATATCGAGCGGGTCGAAATAGTCTGGGACGAGACGCTCGCGCTCGAAGGGAGGGCTTCCTACTACGACGGAGCGGGCGCTTTGAAGGATCTCATCCAGAACCATCTCCTCCAAACTCTGTGCATGCTCGCGATGGACGCGAAGGACTTCAGGGATAAGAAAGTGGAACTCCTTCGCTCGGTGAAGAAGCTTTCTCCCGAAGAGGTCGAGAGGCAATCGGTTCGGGCGAGGTATTCGTCCGGGAGCATAGACGGTCGCGAGGTTTCGGCGTATACTCGCGAGGACGGCGTGAACCCTTCGCGAGATACCGAGACCTTCGCCGAAATCACGCTCCGCATAGACGACGAGCGGTGGTCGGGGACGCCGTTCACGCTCCGCACGGGAAAGGCTCTGGCGGAGAACCGCCAGGAAATTCGCGCGCATTTCGGAGAGACTTCGGGCTCTCCCTTCGAAGACGGCGAGGCGAACGTCCTCGCGCTCCCCTTCGCGGGCGACGGCCTGTATCTCACCATAAACACGGCGGCTGACGGGAACGCGCGATATCTTTCGCGGGCGGAGCTCGCGGCGAAGTTCGCCGAGCAAAAGCTTCCCGCGTACGGTCACCTGCTGCTTCGAGCCCTGCGCGGGGATCCGGCATTCTTCGTCCGGGGAGACGAGGCGGAGGAATCGTGGCGCGTGGTCGAGCCGATCCTGGAAGCGTGGAAAGAGGGC
>JBOHBL010000531.1:0-1138 GCA_050698295.1 Rubrobacteraceae bacterium
GTATAAAGAGCGTATTCCTCACTCGCGGCGGCGAGCGGCGTGGAGAGGCCCATGACGCAAAAGATCCAGCCAATGGGGTTCCGGGGCCGACGGGAGGCGACGAGAGCGCCGACCGTCGCGAACGACACGAAAAGAAGGAAGAACCCCGCGTCGAAGACGAGAGAGTTCCGGTTTCCCACCGTCGGGGTGGAGGAATTGAGGAACCGGAGCGCCCCGCCCGCGACGACGCACGTCGCCGAGAACACCCACAACGACCACGCGAGCCGCGATGCCGAACGCCCGCTCATTGGCGGTCGGCCTCCGGTTTTTTCGGCTCCCGCAGCCACAGCGAGGCATGGGAAGGGCGCACCGTCTCGCGGACGACGGAGACGAGGTCGGTGCCGAGCGCGTCGAGGTCCGTCTCGTCGCGGAGCTTCGAGGAGAACGCTTCGAGGGTCTTCCGGGCGTCGTACTTCCCCCGATAGAAACGGTGGTCTATGAAATTCTGGATGCGCCGTCGGAGCGGGGCGAAGAGGGCGGCGATGGCGAGGGTCGAGGCGACGACGGAGATCTGGTTTTCCTCGCCCACGATCGGCGAGAGAACGCGGGTTCCGACGGCGACGAGGGCGAAGTACACGGCGAGGAGCGAGAGGGTGAGAGCGCCGTATATGGCGGTTTTGCGGATGATGAGGTCGATGTCGTAGAGGCGGTATTTGAGGACGGCGACGGCGGCGGAGACGGGGAGGCCGAGGGGGGCGATGACCCACACGAGCAAGGCGAACCACTCCCCGACAACGGAGGCGAGAAGATCGCCAAAGAGTATCGCAATGACCCCGAGCGTCGCGGCGTACGCGAACCACTTTATTTGCAAACGCTCCTCGCCCGAAGAACGGCGAAACCGCAAGATCAAAGACGCGACGGCCGCGACGACGCACCCGAGTCCCGCCCATCCGCCGACGGTTTCGATAAAGACCACGATCCCGGCGGCGTCTTCGAGGCCGAAGGGGTTCCGGGAGGAGGGGAAGCCAGCGATGGGGCCGGGAAATAACGCGAGCGAGATGATGGACACCGCGATGACGAGGCCGGTCGTCCACGCCACGGGTCGCCAGCGCGGCGAGGGGAGCCTCCCGGTCGGGAAGAGCATGATGAGGAAGAGGAC
>JBOHBL010000532.1:0-1745 GCA_050698295.1 Rubrobacteraceae bacterium
GCTGAAGCGTGTGGGCTTTCTCGCCGCGACTACGGTAAAATCCGTGTTGTATGAGGCATCCTGAAATCACCGACAGACAGCGGGATATCCTGCTGAAGACGCTTGAGTTGCACATCTCCACGGGCGCTCCGGTGGGCAGTCATGCGCTGGCCGACGAAGTGGGGGCGAGCAGTTCGACCATCCGGGCCGACCTTTCGGACCTCGAATCTCGCGGCCTTTTGACCCATCCACACACCTCCGCCGGGCGCGTCCCGACGGACGCGGGCTACCGGTTTTACGTGGACGCCTTGATCGCGGGCGGACCCGGCGCGAACGCGCCGCTGGAGCCCATCGAGGACCACGCCAATCTCGACGAGCTTCTGCGTGGCGTCTCCGAGGGGATGAGCGAGGTGACGCGGCTGCTGGCCGTCGTCGCCGGACCCAGCGCGATCGGCGAGTCGCTCTCTCGCGTGGACTTCCTCCCACTACCGGAAAAGTCCCTTCTTCTCGTCGTCTCGATGGAGAGCGGGTCGTCCTCGAGCGCGACCGTCACGCTTCCGGCCGAGGTCGAAGAGGACGAATTGCGGGAGATCTTCGCGGCCCTCAATTCCTGGCTCGGCGGACGCGAAGTCGGAAGCGATCTGGAACTCGCGAAGGCCGCCAGAAAAGCCCTCGCCGACCACGATCCGCTCGTCATCGAGTCGGTGCTGGAAGCCATCGAGGCTCTGGGGCGCGTCACCGAGCGCGGGGTGTTCGTGCGCGGCGCGTCGGCGTTGCTCGCGCATCTCGAAGAACTCGATCCCGAGAGCGTGGCCGCCGTCGTCGAGATCTTCGAGCGCCGGCGCTGGCTCCTCCGCCTGATGAGCGACGCTCTTCAACGCTCGGTCTCCGCGCGCAGCGGCATAATTGTCTCCATCGGGGCCGAGAACGTTTTCCACAGCCTCGGCGGGACGAGCCTCGTCGCCTCAGCCTACAGCAGCCACGAGCGTCCCTACGGCGTCGTGAGCCTCATCGGCCCCAAGCGAATGGACTACGACGCCGCGATCACAACCGTCCGCTCCGCCGCCGAAACACTGACCCATTACTTGAACGCTAGGCTTTAGAGATGGCAAACAACAAGCGCGACTACTACGAGATTCTGGGTGTGTCCCGAAAGGCGAGCGAGCAAGAGATAAAGAAAGCCTACCGTCGCCTCGCCCGCAGCCACCACCCCGACGCCAACCCGAATGACTCCGACGCCGAGGAACGCTTCAAGGAACTCACCGAAGCCTACGAAGTCCTCTCCAACCCGGCGGCCCGCCGCGCCTACGATACCTACGGCCACCAGGTCCCGAGGGGCGCTGCGGGCGGACAGCCGGGCGGGGATCCCTTCGGCGGCATGCAGGACATTTTCGAAGCCTTCTTCGGCGACTCCGTTTTCGGCGGAGGCTTCGGCGGGGGCGCGCCGCGCCGCGCCGCTCGCGGCAGAGACGCCGAAGTCGAAGTGGAAGTCGAGCTCGCCGAGGCGGCTTTCGGGGTGGAGCGTGAGGTTGACGTTCAGGTCGTGAAGAACTGTTCGGTATGCGGCGGCACCGGTGGGAAGAAGACGCGCATCTGCGGCACTTGCGGTGGAGCGGGGGCCGTGAGGACGGTGCGCGAGACTCTTCTGGGACAGGTGATGAGCCAGCAGGCGTGCCCGGAGTGTCGTGGTTCCGGCAGGGTCGTGGAGGTTCCGTGCGACGAGTGTCGGGGCGGCGGGAAGCTTTCAAAGATCGTGACGCGAAGGG
>JBOHBL010000533.1:0-8788 GCA_050698295.1 Rubrobacteraceae bacterium
CCTCGTAGAGATCCTCCGGGAGGAGATCCCCGCCGTAAACTTCGAGAGCCGCCCGATACGCCCGGATCCCCCGCGCGCGCCGAGCCTCCGCCGCCGCGGCCTCGAACTCCTCCACGTCCACCCGGAAGGAGTCGCCGCACAGCGAGAGGATATCCCCATCCAGCCGAAGAAAACCAGTTTTCCCCACCGCCCGCCGGGCTGCGTGGAGGGCGTTGTGGAGATTATTGGCGGCGGAGGCGGAACCGAGACGCGGCCAAAGAGCGTCCATCACACGCTCGCGGTGGAGGCGGAGATCCGGAGCGAGCGCGAGCATCTTCACGAGAGCCTTCGCTTTTTTGAGCCGCCACGCCCCGTCCTCCACGACCCGCCCGCCGACCGAAACCGAAAAACCTCCGAGCAACCGGACACGCGATACGTCTCCATGCCCCGAGCCACCCGTTTCCCGCGAATTCCCCGCCATGCCAGTCTCCACCACGAAAGTTACGTCCGTTTCAATCATAGCATCACGGGACTCGCGAAGCACGCAAACCGCATCATCCGGCGACCGGAGGACGCCGCTTCCAAAAACCCGTCACCCGCTCGAAAGCGCGGGCGATTTGCAAAACACCGAACTCATCGCGCATCCGGCCCACGATTTGCAAACCCACCGGAAGACCGTCGCCGGTGAAGCCGCACGGAACGGAGATCGCCGGAAGCCCCGTCGCGGTCACGAAATAGCACGACTTCATCCAGTCAATGTACGTCTCCATTTCCACGCCCTCGATCTCGGAAACATACGGCTCGTCCACGCTGAACGGCGGAACTTGAACGGTCGGAAGGACGAGGAATTCATATGTCTCCATGAAAGTTCGGACTCTCTCGTAAAGCGCCGTCCTCTTCTTCTCCGCCCCTCCGATTTGCGGGCCGGTGAGCCTCCTTCCTTCCTCGATGTTCCATACGACGGTATCTTTGAGTTTGTCGCGGTGCTTATCCAAAAGCTCCCCGTGCGAAAGCTCGAAGTGCCACGCCCGAAGGACTTTGAAAACCTCGTCCGCGCCGGAGAAGTCGGGGGATGTTTCCTCGACCGCGCACCCGATGTCCTCGAAGACGGCGCGACTTCCATCGAAGACATTCTTCACGCGTCCGTCCACCGGGAACTCGCCGCCGAGGTCGGGGCTGACGGCGACGCGGACTTCCGAAAAGTCCCGGTCGAGCGGTTCGGCGAATATGCTTCCCGGCTCGGCGATGGAGGAAGGCGAGCGGTCGTCGTATCCGGCGATGGCCGAGAGCATGAGCGCGAGGTCTTCGACGGTGCGGGCCATCGGGCCGTCCACGGAAATTTGCGAAAATCCCGCCACCGACTTCACCGGGACGCGCCCGACCGAGGGGCGAAGCCCGACGACGTTGCAAAAGGAGGCGGGGTTTCGCAAAGAGCCTCCCATGTCCGAGCCGTCGGCGATGGGGAGCATCCCGCACGCGAGCGCGACCGCCGCGCCGCCGGAAGAGCCGCCGCACGTCTTCGTCGTGTCGTACGGGTTCGAGGTTCTTCCGAAGACCTCGTTGAAAGTCTGCGAACCCGCGCCAAGCTCCGGCGTGTTCGTCTTTCCGACAGAGACGGCCCCGGCGAGCTTCGACCTTTCCACAACGATGGCGTCTTCCTCGGGGACGAAGTCCCGGAAGATCGGCGACCCGAATGTCGTCCGAACGCCTTTCGTCGGAAAGAGGTCTTTGTGCGCGATGGGAAGCCCGTGGAGTACTCCGACTTCCTCGCCTCCCCGCGCCAGCTTCTCGTCCGCCGCCCTCGCTTCTTCCATCGCGCGTTCGGGATGGAGGGTCACGATGGCGTTCACTTCCGGGTTGACGCGCTCGATTTGCGCGAGATGCGCTTCCATCACCTCGGCGGCGGAGATGTCCTTTTTTCGTATGCGATGGGCGAGTTCCGTGGCGGTCGAGAAGCATATTTCGATGGTTTGGCTCATGCTTTCCTTTCAGTTTTTGTCGGCGAGGCCGATGGAGGCGAAGCCGGGCAACAGGCCGATCAAAAACGTCGCCACGCCCATCAAGAGGAGCGAAAATATGAGCATGGACTTCCGCCCGATCTTATCCCCGTAGTGCCCGAAGAGAACGCCCCCGAGCGGCCTCGCGAAGAACGCGACCGCGAAAGTGGCGAACGCCGCGAGCGTCCCGGCAGCCGCCGAGAACTCCGGGAAGAAAACGCCCCCGAGAACCAGCGCCGCCGCCGTCCCGTAGATATAGAAATCGTAGAACTCTATCGCCGTCCCGATAAAGCTGGCGAAAGCCACCTTCTTCATCGAGGTCTCGCCCGCGTGATCCCTCTCCATCCCCCGCCTCCCGAAGTGTCTCGAACACACGCAGGATAAGCCAATCGCTCGGAGACGGCAACGCCGGTCTTTGTGGTATTTTCGGAGGGGAGTGATTCGGTTAGACTTAGAAGAAGCATGGCGAAAATCGAAAAACTGGAGCAGGAAGTTCGGAAGTTGGATCGTGCCGAACTCGCGGCCTTTCGAGAGTGGTTCCGCGAATACGATTCGGACGAATGGGATCGGCAGATCGAACAAGACGCCACTTCTGGCAAGCTCGACGCGCTCGCCAAAGAGGCCCTTGCGGAGCATAAAGGGGGGGGAGACCAAAGAACTTTGAGTTGCTGAAGGCGGACGAATTCTCGCAACCGGCGCGAATGAGCGCATCACTCAAACTACGTATTTTTTGGAGGAAAAGGCTCAGGTCGAAGTCGAACGGCGCTATCGATTCGGCTTTCCGCGCTTTGTTTTGGCGATGCCGAGGCTGCGGGCCGAGATCCACGCGAAGTGCAAGATCCCGACGAAGACGACCCACAACGGAGCCGCGAGGTAGCCAGCCGCTATGTCCGTCGGGTAGTGGACGCCGAGGTACATCCTCGAAAGCCCGATCATGACGACGGTGAACATCCCGCAGACGACGATGAGCCAGCGCGAAACCCCGGCCGTCCTGTAAGCGAGGATGAGCGTCAGGACGCCGTAGAAGCCGACGGCGACGGTGGCGTGGCCGCTCGGGAAGGAGAAGAAACCGGCCTCGTAGCCGGTGGCGATGAGGTCTGGCCTGTCGCGCCGGAAGACGGCCTTGAGGACGGTGGTCAAAAACATCCCGCCCAGCGTCGAGACGCACAGGAGGACGGCGGCGGACCTCCATCCCTTCCAGAGAAAGAAAGCCACGGCCACCGCCAGAAGCGGGACCACGACTCGATAATAGCCGATGGCGGTGAAAAAGCGCATCGGGCCCTCCATCCAGGCCGGGAAATGGGCGTCGATCCAGAGCAGGACCGACCTGTCGAAAGCCTGAGTCTCTCCTTCGAGGACCTCCTCCGTGATCTCGAAGAAGCCCCAGATCACGAACGTCGAGAGCCCGAGCCCGACGGCGAGCCAGATCACCGCCGCGAGCGTCATGCGCGAGGAGAGGAAGCGGAATAGATCTCCCTGCCTTTGCAAAACGCGTTCGAGCATACGAAAGATTTTACCCGGGCTCCGCGAACGCAATCACGCTTTGAGACCTCACGTATAATCCTCCGAGACTACGGAAGAGGAGGCCGCCTTTGCCATCCAACGCGGAAGTTTCTCGATCTCTGGAAACCATCGTGGCGCTCATGGAGATTCGGGGCGATGAATATTATCGCGTCCTCTCCTACCAGCGCGCCGCCGAATCGGTCGCCGCGGCCGGAAGCCCGGTGGCGAGTATGGACGACCCGAAAGAGCTTCCGCACGTCGGGGATACGACGGCGCAGGTTATTCGGGATCTCGTCGATGACCGGATGCCCGAAATTCTCGACGAACTGATGACCGAGATCCCGCGCGGTCTCGTGGAAGTCACCCGGCTTCCGAGCGTCGGGCCGCGCACGGCCGGGAGGCTGTGGAAGGAACTCGACGTTACGAGCGTCGAGGAGGTCGCCGCGCTCGATGTTTCGCAGATTTCTTCTTTGAAAGGGTTCGGGAAGAAGAGCGCGGAGAAGATCGTGGGCGCTGCCGCAAAATACAGCTCGGAGGAACAGCGGATGCTCCTCCACACCGCGACCGCGCTCGGGAACGAGCTACTGGATTTCGTTCGCAGCCACCCGGCCACCGAACGCGCCGACATCGCCGGTTCGCTGCGGCGCGGCAAGGAGACCATCGGCGACCTCGATATCGTGGCGGCGAGTGATGAGAGGAAGTCCCTCGCCGACGCCTTCGCCGAAGCGGATTTCGCCGATGAGGTGATCGCGCACGGCGAGACGAAGGTCTCGATCGTCACGGAGGGGCCGGAAGGCCCGGTGAACGTGGACCTCCGGATCGTCGTGCCGGGCGCATACGGTTCTCTTCTCCACCACTTCACCGGCGGCCAGGCTCACAACATCGTGCTCCGCGAACGCGCCGTGAAGATGGGGATAAACATCTCCGAGTACGGGCTGGCGAAGGCCGGGACCGGCGACTACGTGCCCACCGCCACCGAGGAGGAAATCTACGAAAAGCTCGACCTTCCGCTCATCCCGCGGGAGCTTCGGGAGGACTCGGGAGAGCTGGAGGCGGCGGAGAAGGGTGAACTGCCCGAACTCGTCGAGGTTGGGGACATCCGGGGCGACCTCCACGTCCACACGAACTACTCGGACGGGAAGGGAACCATCGAGAGCATGGCCGAGGCCGCCATCGAACTCGGCTACGAATACCTCGTGTTCTGCGACCACTCGCAGAGTTTGCGCGTCGCGAACGGCCTCTCTCCCGAAAGACTCTCCGAGAAGTTGGAAGCCGTCCGAAAAGCCGATGAAAAATACGACGAGATTAAGCTCCTCTGCGGCTCGGAGGTAGACATATTGAGGGACGGCTCGCTCGACTACGAGGACTCGCTGCTCGCCGACCTCGACTTCGTGGTCGCCTCCGTACACACTTCTTTCAACATCGGGGAGGAGGCGATGACCGAACGGATCATCCGGGCGATGAACAACGAATACGCGCGCACCATCGGCCACCCCACCGGGCGCATCCTCAACCGCCGCGACCCTTACGAAGTGAACGTCTCGCGCCTCATAAAAGAAGCCGCCTCCACGAACACCGCCCTCGAACTCAACTCGTACCCCGACCGCCTCGACCTCTCGGCCCCTTACGTCCGCGAAGCGATAAACGCGGGCGTACGCATCACCATAGACACCGACGCCCACGACGAGAGCGCGTTGTCTTTTATGAAGTTCGGTGTGACTCAGGCGAGGCGAGGATGGGTCGAGAAGACAAGCGTCGTCAACTGCCTGCCGTGGACGGAGTTCGAGAAGTACCTGGCAAGCGGAAAATAGTTCGCGGGGACACATCGGGGGTTCGTCGCTCGTGCGCTTCGTAGCGATTCCCTCCCGCGTTTTTGGCCCGGTACATCGCCGCATCCGCCCGGCGGACGAGGATTTCGGAGCGGTCGCCGGGGTCGTGCTGCCAGGCTATGCCGATGCTGGCGGTGACGGCGGGGGTTCGAGCGGCTGAGGATCTCCTCAGTTTTGTCAGGATCCTCTCGGCTACCCGGTTCGCGTCGATCATTTCGGCGAGGTCTTCGAGCAGGATGACGAACTCGTCGCCTCCGAGGCGGGCGACAGTGTCTCCGGGCCTCACGCTCGACCGGAGGAGATCCGCCACCGAGACGAGCACGCGGTCCCCGACCGGGTGGCCGAAGCGGTCGTTCACGGCTTTGAAACCGTCGAGGTCCACGAACAAAACCGCCGCGGAACTGCCGTAGCGTCCGATCCGGAAGAGAGCCTGTTCGAGACGGTCGTCGAAGAGGATGCGGTTCGGAAGGTCGGTCAAAGGGTCGTGCAAAGCCCGGTGAAGCAGTTGTTTCTCGCACGCCTTGCGCGCCGTGACGTCGCGGCAGATCAGGTACACCCCGGCGACGCCGTTGCCGGTCGGGATGATCGTCGCCTCAAGCTCGACCTTTCGCCCGCAACGGCGGTCGAGGGATGTCTCGACGTTCCTCGCCCCGCCTTCCGCCGCTCCCCGGACATGGCGCGACGCGCTCGCGAGGTCCTCCTCGGCCACGAGCTTCGTGAAGGGCGTGCTGAGAAGCTCCTCGACCGGACGCCCGGAAAGCTCCTCGCACGGCTTGTTGGCGTCGAGGATGAGGCAGTCCGGATCAAGCGAAAACACGGCGTCGGGGTGATGCTCGAAAAGCGTCTCGCAACTCCGCAAAACTACGCCCCTTCTTCCCGAGAAGAGGTCGGCAAAGCGAGCCGATCCTCTACTCCATCCATTCCCACACAACGAGAAATTGCGGGCCACTATGCCTCATCACGAAACCGGATTTCCGTGCCTCACGATACTTGGTGCTTTGAAACACGAAACACAAGGCTTGTTTCGGCCCGCACGGTGTCTCGGCGTACCGAACATTGAGGTTCGCGATCGGGCAAACGGTTAAAATCGAGATACATGAATGCAGCTACCACATCCGGCGTTGAAGCGTTTTCGGTTTAGGGACATGCGACCGCTCCCTGATTAGCCGGTGAGGTGACATCCGGTGGCAAGAAGGTGTCCGCCATGGTGGGCGGAAACAACCGAACCGACAGGCACATCACCACGCGGACCCTCTGCGGTTTCGGAGAGACCCTGAGAGGCGAGCGATGCGAACTGTCGGGCGAAGTCCGCTTTATGGGTTTGCTCCTCTGCGAAAAACACGCCAGGCAACTGGAACTCGAAGACCGCATCTCCCTTTTGCGCGGTATCTCCGCTTCTCTGGAGTTATGCCTGAGAAACGTCTCGATCCGCCGAAACGCCGCCTTCACCAGACTATTGCAATCGCAGCGGGCCGAGGCGGCGGTCGAGCTGGAGTTCGCTCGCCAAAACCTCCGGGAAAACGCCGGATAGCCGCCGGGGACGGCTCGCGTCAGTGGGTGCGTTCTTCGGCCTCGCCCCTGTATTCATCGGCGAGGGCTTTCAAAGCCTCGATGTTGACGACGTGGATCAGGCGCCGTCTCAACTCGATGGCCCCCGCGTCTTGGAGGAGTCCAAACGCCCTCGTCACCGCCTCCCGGTTCGCCCCGATCATGGTTCCGAGATGCTGGTGGGTGTAGTGGGTTGGGATCTTGAGGTTGTCCTGCCGGATGACGACGCCCTCGCTCTCGACGAGAAGCAGGATGAGGCTCGCCAGTCGTGCGGGGACCGCCTTTAGCGCCACGTCCTCCAGGCGACTCTCGTATTGCCTCAGCCGCTCGCTGAGGAGGTGGGCTATCCGCAAACCGACCTCCGGCTTATCGAGGATCAAACGCTCCAGATCCTCGCGGCCCATGACGGAGACTTCCGAAGGCTCCATCGCCTGGGCGTACGCTCCGCGCAACTCCTGTGCCGTCAGGGTCATCTCCCCGAACACCGTCCCGGCCTCGACCACGGCGAGGGTCAACTCATGACCGTCGGGGGTTCTGTAGATCCGGACGCGCCCCTTCTGCAAAACGAAGAGCTTCTCGCTCGCGTCGCGCGGCGTGAAGAAAACCTCGCCCGCGTCAACACGGAGGTCGGGCAATTGCCACCGAAGTTGCTCTATCTCCTCCGTGGAAAGCGGCTCGAAGATGTCCACCAGGGACAGAAGCCGTATCCTCTCTCGTTCTCCCTCGGAATGAAACATGATCGCCTGAACCGTTCCTTACCCAAATTCAGCTTCCCAAATCTCGGCAAACATTTTACAATCTCGTGCTCCAGCTTGCATCCCTTGAACCGCGAAATTTTTCACTTTTCAGAGTATTTTTTCGGATCCCGACCAAAAGCGCGTTTTGTACTTTGAAGCACTAAGTATCGGACGATACGGAACTTCGCGTCATCGTCACATAGTATCGGCTCCGGTTGGTTTCCACGGAATGAGGAGACGCTTTCGACGGCGGGCTCTTTGAGTGTGGGAAAGGGAAAGGCGTGAAACCGTCTGTGGGGCCGGCTCTCCGGTGATTCGACCCGTTCGGGTGGAGGCCCGGCCCTATTTTCGAAGGGAATGAAGACGTGATCCGGAATAGCGAAACGAACGACATCCTGCTCGCGGACGGCAACCGCGACGATGTGGATCTCACTTTGCGGGTCTTCGAGAAAGCCGGAGTCCGAAACCGGATCACGGTGGTCCACGATGGTTTCGAGACCCTCGACCATCTGTTCGAGAATGGACGAAACGGCGGCGTCGCGCCGGGGCTTGTGATGCTCGATCTCAAGCTCTCTCGTTTGAGCGGGCTGGACGTGATTCGCCGCGTGAGGGCGAACGAGTTGACGAGGCGCCTGCCCGTGATCGTCCTCATCTCCTCCGAAGATCATCGGGAGGTACTCGAAAACTACGGCTTGAAGGCCGACGGATATATCTGTAAACCGGTGGACTTTGTTCGGCTCAGGGACGAGATAAGCAAACTCGACTTCGACTGGCTGGTGGAAGATGTCTCTTAAAAACTCGAAAAGAAAGCCGCATTCAGTGAACGGCGCCTCCACCCTTTCCGCGCGGCGTCGCGCCCGCGAGGCGGTCGAGAAATCCGGTGAGGTCGTGGAGCTTCTCGAGCACGCCTTCGAGCTGGTCGCCGAGGACGACTCCGTGCAACCCGCGATGGGGCATATCTACGCCGCGCTCTGCGAGGCCGAAACCAGGCATAGGGTGCTGGAGGACTGGTACACGCGGACATACGGCGGGGAGAAAAGTGGCTCGCAAAGACGACAATGAGACCGCCGAGCGCCTGACGGGCACGGTCTCCGACGCGCGCAAGGTATTCTTCGCGGCCTCTTCGAGGCCGGCGGAGCTTCTCATCAAGCCTTAGGCATCTCCAGGCTGGATCGATGGCTTTCCTCTCTGGGGG
>JBOHBL010000534.1:0-1280 GCA_050698295.1 Rubrobacteraceae bacterium
GCTTTGGGCCGTTCTCGTCTTTTTCGTCGTGGGCGCTCGTGGCGACCTGCCGCTGGACGACGTCACGCCGCTGACGCCAGGCCGACGCTGGCTTGGCTACACCACGTTCCTGATTTTAGCGCTCATCCTGATCCCGTTGCCGCATTCCTTGTGGCCGCCGGCCGGAATCCAGTGCCCTTATGCCTGATCGCCGCCTGAGCCACTCACCATGATCGACTACAGGCAACACGGAGTGTTTTCGGTCCAAGAATTCCTCGCTGACCAAGGGCTCAAACCGTAAACCGGTGCCGGGTTGAGCTCGAAAACTCTCGTTAGTCTGGGTACTCGCTCGCGTCTTCTTCGTCCGAGTACGGCTCAACGCGGCGATCGGGCCTAGGCGGCTCATAGGAGTCGTCCCGCCGGCTCCGCGGGATCTTGCGAAGCTTCTCGTCGATGGAGACCCGGGAGCCGGGCCGCGCCCGGAGGTCGATCGTTCGGGACTCGTAACCCTCGAGGCGAAACTCCAGGACGTGGCGGCCCCTCTCCAGGTACAGATAGTCGGGGAACCCGTCGAAGTCGTCCGCGCGACCGATGAACTGACTATCCAGAAAGACCTCCGCCTCCTCGGGCGAGACATCCGTGTCGACGGCCGCCCAATTGCCGGATTGGCCATATCCCCCGTAACCGTAGGGAGAGGAGTAGGGGCCGTAACCGTAGTAGTACGGAGGCACACGCCCTTTCCCGCTTCGCCAATCAAGAAAAGAGGGTAGGTCTGTAACGGCCCGAAGCTCGTCCTCCAGAGGTCAGCGTCCAGAGATGAAAGTCGTGGAGCTCCTCGACTCCGGGGATCTGGAGGATCTTCTCGCGCAGCAAACTCAGGTCTACCTCGCCGGGGGCGCCCTCGAGCAGGATGTGCGCGGACTGCTTGAGAAGCGAGACCGTGCGCGGCACGATGAAAAGCCCGATCCCGGCCGAGACCGCCGGGTCGAGCCAGTACCAGCCGGTCGGCCGCATCAAGAGGGCCGCTCCGATGACACCGAGCGAGCCGAGCAGGTCCGTGAAGACCTCCAGATAGGCCGCCTTGACATTCAGGCTCTCATCCTTCCCGGTATGCAGGAGCCTCATGGAGACCAGGTTGGCGATGAGGCCCGCGGCCGCGACCCAGAGCATGATCCCGGTTTCGACCTCCGGGGGTTGTCGGAAGCGTCGATAGGCCTCATAGAGAATGTAGCCGGAGATCACGAGAAGGACCTGGGCGTTGACGAACGCAGCCAGGATCTCGGCGCGATAGAGCCCGAAGG
>JBOHBL010000535.1:0-2216 GCA_050698295.1 Rubrobacteraceae bacterium
ACTTCCCAGTGCGCCTCGAAGCCGCGGAAGTGGTCGAGCCGGAGCGCGTCGCACAGCGAAAGGGCATGCTCGATGCGGGCGGTCCACCACGAGTATTCGTCTTCGCGCATCCTCTCCCAATCGTAGAGCGGGTTGCCCCAGAGTTGCCCCGTCTCCGAGAAGTAGTCCGGCGGAACTCCGGCGACGACGATTGACCTCCCGCCCTCGTCCAGAAGGAAAAGCTCCCGGTTCGACCACACGTCGGCGGAATCGTGGGAGACGAAGATGGGCACGTCCCCGATGATGGAGACTCCGGCCTCGTTCGCCGCTTTCTTCACTCTTTTCCAGTCCTCGAAAAAGCGATGCTGGACGAACTCCTGAAACAGGATCTCCCGTTCCAGCTCCCGTCGCGCTCTTTCGAGGGCTTCGGGCTTGCGCTTCGCGAGCTCCTCCGGCCACTCGTTCCACGGCCTTCCGCCGGATTTTTCCTTGAGCGCCATGAACAGCGCGTAGTCTTTCAGCCAGAAGCGGTTCTCCTCGCGGAACTCGTCGGAGGCGGGGTTTGATCTCCACTTCGAGTATGCGTCTCGCAGGCGCTCCGTCTTTCGCGGCACGACGGAGGCGTAGTCCACCGGACCCATCTCCTCCGCCAAAGCATTTTCCAGAAGGTCCTCTTTCACCAGCCGCTGTGTGCTGATGAGGAGAGGGTTCCCGGCGAAGGCCGATGGAGAGGAATACGGAGAGCCGCCCGTGTCCGTCGGGTTGAGAGGCAGGATCTGCCAGAGGCTCTGCCCCGCTCTTTGCAGGAACTCGATGAAATCAAATGCTTCGCCGCCAAGCTCGCCGATCCCGTATTCTCCCGGCAGCGAGGTCGGGTGGAGGAGGGCGCCCGCGGATCTAATCCGAGAGAACATGGGCGGCGATGATAGCAAGCCGCGCTCGCCTTCGGCTAGACTGCGGGAGAAAAGGGAGGAATAGAGGAATGGAGGAGTCGGGAAAAGAAAATACGACTCCTCCATCTCCTCCACCTCCTCCACTCCTCCGGGAGCGAAGCGACCAAAGGAGCGTTCTCCATGAAAAAACTCGCGTGCGGACACGTCGTCAGCGACCCTTCCCAGACCCACTACTGCGGATATTTGAACCTCGGGGCTTTGCTCGACCTCCAGCCGGAGCCCGAAAACCTTCGCCACCCCGACGAACACCTCTTCATAATCACGCACCAGTCCTTCGAGCTCTGGTTCAAGCAACTGAGGTTGGACATGCGCCGCATCATCGCGGCGTTGCGAAACGACGACGTTTCTCTAGCCACCTGGCTCGCCGGACGTTGCTCGGCGATCCTCAAGATGTTCTCGCCGATGATGCGGGTTCTTGAGACGATGTCCCCCTCGGACTTCTTCGCTTTCCGGGACCATCTGGAGCCAGCGAGCGGCACCGAGAGCTCCGGCTGGCACGAGGTCGAGCTCCTTGCCGGGTTGCGCGACGAGGGTTTCCGGCGATTTCTCCGGACCGACCCCTCCGGCGACCCAACCGAGGGCAACCCCTCGAAGCTCTGGACGGATAAGCTGGAGGAGCTGTGGAACGAGCCTTCCATAGCCTCCGAGCTGAAGTCTCTCTTCGAGCGCCGCGGCGTCGTGGCGGAGGACCTCTACGTCATCTCCCCGGAGAAGAACCCCAACGGCGACCTCATGCTCCTGGCCGAAGCCCTCCTCGACTTCGACGAGGAGTTCCGCGTCTGGCGTTTCGCCCACGCCAGAACCGCTCAGAGGGCCATCGGCCCGGCGACCGAAGGGACCGGCCACACCACGGGCGTCAGCTACCTCGACTACGTCGCCACTCACCGGGCCGACTTCTTCCCCGAACTCTGGCGGGCGCGGGAGAAGTTGCTGGAGCGAGACGGCGAGTAGCGGTTTTTCTCTCCCCGCCACGCCGGAAAAGCATGCATACTCTGTGCCGTTCGAAGCCGGGCCGAGATAAACAGCGAAGTCGCGCAAACGAGTCCGCGCGGCGACGGAAAGACAAAAGGGGAAACCCTCGTAGGTAGGCTGCGAACTCCGTCACGGCTCGCCTCCTTTCGCATGCTTCATATGTTTCAAACCCTTGTAGGTAGGCTGCGAACCCGGTCGCGCGACGGTCGTGTACGCGATGGCGCTGCAGTTTCAAACCCTTGTAGGTAGGCTGCGAACTCGGCGACCGCATCAAGTCGTGGGGCACGGCGACGGTTTCAAACCCTTGTAGGT
>JBOHBL010000536.1:0-3518 GCA_050698295.1 Rubrobacteraceae bacterium
GCAGAGGGGCGAGCGCGGCGTGTTCTCTGCTGCTTCCCTGTCCGTAGTTGTGTCCGCCGACGATGAAGCCGGGGGCCATCTCCTTCGCCTTTTCATGGTATTTCAGATCGAAGCGCCGGAAGGTGAACTTCGCTATCTCCGGCACGTTCGAGCGGAAGCTCATCACCTCGACGCCGTCAGGGGCGAGGTCCCCGGTCGAGATGTCGTCCTCGACGACGATGGTGACGGTGCATCTCAAGGATTCTGGAAGCTCCGGGGCCTCGGGCGGTGGCTCGATGTTCGGGCCGCGCGGTATCTCGATACCCTCCGCTTCTTCCGGCGGCGCGGGGTCGAGTATCTGGCGATCATCCACCGCCGGGTTCGCGGGAGCTTTGGGCAACTCCGGGTATTCGCCGAGTTCCCTCGGGTCGGCGATGACGCCCTCCAGCGCGGTGGCGACGGCGGTCGTCGGGGTGGTGAGGTAGACGTTGTCGTGGATGGTGCCGGAGCGTCCGGGGAAGTTGCGGTTGAACGTCCGGACGCTCACCGAGTCCGAAGGCGGCGCCTGACCCATCCCGACGCATGGGCCGCACACGGGTTCGAGCATACGCGCTCCCGCCCGCACGAGATCCGAGTACACACCCGTCTGGGCTATGGAGTCGAGGATCTGGCGGCTCCCCGGCGTAACGGTCATGACGAGCCCCGGAGAAACGCTCTCGTCTTTGAGCACCGCCGCCGCTATCGCGAGGTCTTCGAAGCCGGAGTTGACGGAGCTTCCGATGCAGACCTGCGCCGCGCTCGTCCCCGCGACTTCCTCGACCGGCACGACGTTGCCGGGCGAATGGGGCTTTGCTATGAGCGGTTCGAGCTTGTCCAGCTCGATGCGCTCTTCCTCGTCGTAGGTCGCTCCTTCATCCGCGACAAGCTCGATGAAGTCATCCGAACGTTGCTGCGCTTCGAGCCACTCCATCGTTCGCTCGTCGGAAGGGAAGATGCCGGTGGTCGCGCCCAGTTCGGCGATCATGTTGCAGATCGTGGTTCGCCCCGTCACGTCTATGTTTTTTACGCCGTCTCCGCGAAACTCGAAGATCCTGTTCAGACCGCCGCGCACGCCGCGCCGCCTGAGAAGCTCCAGAATGACGTCCTTCGGCGTGACCCAGTCGGAGAGCTTTCCGGTGAGTTCGACGCCGACGACTTTCGGGGTGGGCGTCTCGAAGGGCTGTCCGGCCATTACCAATGCCACGTCCAACCCGCCCGCGCCAATGGCGATGGAGCCGAGAGCGCCGGAACTCGTGGTGTGCGAGTCGGCCCCGAGAAGGGTAGCTCCGGGCCTCGCGAAACGCTCGACGTGCAGATAGTGGCATATGCCGTTTCCGGGCCTGGAAAAGTGGATGCCGTACTTCGACGCGAAGGCTTGCAAGAATCTGTGGTCGTCGGGGTTTTTGAAGTCGAGTTGTATGACGTTGTGGTCCACGTACTGGACGGCGAACGGAACCTGGACTCTCTCGAACCCCATCCGCTCGAACTGGAGGCACGCCATCGTGCCCGTCGCGTCCTGAAGCAGCGCCTGATCCATCCTGAGCCCAACCTCTTCGCCAGGCCGGAACTCCGCGCTCGTGTGTTCCTCGAAGATTTTGGCGACCAGATTATCCGCCATGCCGTCTCCTTTCGTGTCCCCGAAACCCTGCAAGACTCTTGTACCCGGATCTGCCCACCACTCACACCACGGCGGCATCCACCAGCCTCCAAAACCATCCCATTTAATTGACTAAAGCAAATTTATAATGGACAATGCCAAGTATTTACGAGTGGATCGCGAAGGTGGAGAGATTTCGAGAGGGGGGTGGAACATGAGCGAGGTGAATTTCGAGAAGAGGATCGAAGCCGTCCGGCGCTTCAACCGCTTTTTCACGCGCAGGATCGGGGTTTTGCGGGAGGGGTTGTTGCACAGTCCGTACTCGCTCACGGAGGCTCGCGTCGTAGTCGAGATAGCGAGTCGCGAGGAGGCGAGCGCCTCCGAGTTGGCGCGGGACCTCGGGCTCGATCCCGGGCATCTCAGCCGCACACTGTCCGGGCTCGAAGGGCGAGGTCTCATCGAAAAGTCGCGCTCGGAGGCCGATGGCCGGAGGCGCATCCTCTCGCTCACGCGGGAGGGTGAAGAAGCTTTCGCTCTGCTCGACGAGCGTTCGCGGGAAGAAGTGGGTGAAATGCTCGGCGAGCTTTCCGAGGGTGATCAAAGCCGTCTGCTGGCCGCCATGAAGACCATCGAAGGCGTCTTCGACCAAAAGGGACTCAAGTTCTCCGAACCTTTCTATCTGCGCCCTCATGAGCCGGGAGACATGGGGTGGGTCGTCCACCGGCACGGCGTCCTCTATGCTCGCGAGTACGGTTGGGACGAGAGCTTCGAGGCGCTGGTCGCGCGCATCGTCGCGGACTTCATCGAAAACTTCGACCCGGCGAGAGAGCGAGCCTGGATCCCCGAGGTGAACGGAGAACCCGCCGGGTGCGTCTTCCTCGTCAAAGAGAGCGAAAAAGTCGCCAAACTCCGCCTCCTCCTCATCGAGCCCGAAGCAAGAGGTCTCGGACTCGGAAACCGCCTCGTCGAAGAATGCATCCGCTTCGCGCAAAGCCGCGGATACGAGAAGATCACACTGTGGACGAACAGCGTCCTCGACGCGGCCCGCCACATCTACGAAGAACACGGCTTCGTCCTCGTCGAAGAAGAACATCACCACAGCTTCGGCAAAGACCTCGTCGGACAGAACTGGGAATTATCACTCTGAAACGATTCAGCGAACTAGATCGCCCCGAAGAACCTCAGCGTCGTTTTGAGCCCGGAGGCGAGGTCCGTCTCCGGCTCCCACCCGAGGATTCCTTTCGCGAGCGAGGGATCGACACAACTCCGCATCTGCTCTCCAGGCTTGGCGGGACCGTGTTCGGGCGGGAGGTCCTTGTTCGCGCCTTCGCGGAGAAGCTCGTAGAGTTCGTTCACGCTCGTCTCCACGCCCGTCCCGACGTTGTACGCGCCCGACGGAGCTTCGTTTTCGAGGGCGAGGACGTTCGCGCGGGCCACGTCCCCGACGTAGACATAGTCCCTGGTATGATCTCCCGAACCGTTGATGGTGGAGGTCTCCCCCCTCGCCAGCTTTCCGCAAAATATGGCGACGACGCCCGCTTCGCCGTGCGGGTCCTGACGGGGACCGTAGACGTTGGCGTAGCGCAAAGCGGCGTAAGGAAGACCGTGCTGGACGTTGTAGTAGTGCAGATAGCGCTCCCCGGCGAGCTTCGAGACGCCGTACGGAGAGACCGGGTACTGAGGATGCTCCTCGGTGGCCGGGAACTCGTCCTGCTCGCCGTAAATGGCTCCTCCCGTCGAGGCGAATACGAACTTCGAGACCTCGTATTCGACGCAGTTTTCGAGCAGCCGCACCGTTCCCAGCACGTTCACGTCGGCGTCGAAGGCCGGTTCGGCGACCGAGCGGCGCACGTCCATCTGCGCGGCCTGATGCGCCACGGCTTCGGGACGGAATTCCTCGAAG
>JBOHBL010000537.1:0-2917 GCA_050698295.1 Rubrobacteraceae bacterium
ATTTGTGAGTGTCGCGGACTTTCAAACGGAGTATGGGGTAACCCACGACCTGGCCCGGCCCGTGAAACGTCGCGTCCCCGCCGCGGTCGCTCCAGATCACCTCGGCCCCGAGGGACCTCAGATACTCCTCCCCGGCTCCGAGATTCGAGGCGTCATCCCCGGCGGCCCGCCCGACGGTGAAGACGGGCGGATGTTCGAGGAGGAAGAGGGTGTCCGGGACTTCGCCAGCCTTGCGACGCTTGACCATCTCCTTCTGCATCTCCCAGGCTTCGGCGTACGGAGTGAGGCCCGGCAAGCGCCGGACTTCGAGCGAAGTAGTCCGCTTTTCGAGTTCCAACTTTCCGCCTACACGCTCGCGCCGAGCGCGCCGTGCTTGCTTCGGGCGTCCTCGGTCTGTTCGTGGGCGTGGTAGGAGCTGCGGACGAGCGGCCCGCTCTCGACGTGCGAGAAGCCCATCTCGAAGCCGCGTTTGCGGTACTCCGCGAACTCCTGGGGTTTCGCGTAGCGGACCATCGGCAGGTGGTTCTCCGACGGACGGAGGTACTGGCCGATGGTCAGGATGTCCACGTCGTGGTCGCGGAGGTCGCGTATCGTCTGGACGACCTCTTCCTCGACCTCGCCCAGACCGAGCATGAAGCCGCTTTTCGTGAGGCCGTCGGGGTTGAGCTCTTTCGCGTAGCGCAGCACTTCCAGGGAGCGTCCGTACTTCGCCTGCGGACGAACCGCCGGGTAAAGGCGCGGCACCGTTTCGACGTTGTGGTTGAAAGTGTCCGGACGAGCGTCGATGACCGTTTGGATCGCTTCGCGGTCGCCCTTGAAGTCCGGGGTGAGGACCTCGACGGCGCAGCCAGGTATTTCTTTGCGAATAGCGTGTATCGTCTCGGCGAAGATCGAAGCCCCGCCGTCCTTGAGTTCGTCGCGGTTCACGCTCGTTACGACGGCGTGCTTGAGGCCCATTTGCTTCGCGGCGTCGGCGACCCTTTTCGGTTCGTCGAGGTCCAGTTCGGTGGGTTTGCCGGTCAGGACGGCGCAGAAGCCGCACGAGCGGGTGCAGACGTTGCCCAGGATCATGAAGGTCGCCGTGCGGTTGTTCCAGCACTCGCCGATGTTCGGGCAGCGCGCCTCCTCGCAGACGGTGTGGAGGCCCAGGCCGCGCATCGTCTCCTTGATCTCGCGGTACGCCTCGCCGCCCGGGACTTTCGCCTTCAGCCAGTCGGGACGACCGTGCCCGCCCCGCTCCTGCTTGAAAGGTAAGTACTGCGTGGGGGTTCCGTCCGGCGGAGGCGGCACGTTGCTTCCCTCCCAGGAGTGCCGAACCTCGAAGGTCTTCGCTCCGTTTTCGAGTACCTTTAGTGAGATCTTTCTGCGGGCCACTTTTCTCCTATTCTCGCGTCTTCTTTCCTATACTACCGCAATCCGCACGGGCAGTGTTACCTATCGCCGGGACGGCTTCGGCGCGAAAGCACGGAGGAGTCGTAATGCGGTCTCGACGAGCGATCCGGAAAGAGGAGCTTCGCGGAACCGCGCCGGATTCGCTCGATCTCATTCTTGCGTTCGAACTCGACCTACTGTTATTATTCGCGCGATTAGAAAGGGTCGGGGAATAGGATTTCGGACGTGCCGCTCTCCTTCATCCTCGCAAGTTGATCAGGCAAGGTAATGGGATACCCGGCCTGGGAAGGGAGTGGCTTCGATGCCGATAACGTATGAATACAAACCTCTCTGGAGGACGCTGGCGGCGGCCTTCGTCGTGGCGCTCGGCGTCCTCGCCGCGAGCGCCGCGCCGGTCTTCGGCGGCCAGAGTGAGCCGGCGACGCTGGTCGTTGACGACGACGGGCAGCAGTGCCCGGACGCCGGCTTCGAAACCATCCAGCAAGCCGTCAACGAGGCCACCGCCGGGACGACGATCCGGGTCTGCTCCGGCACCTACGCCGAGCAGGTGACCATCACCGGGACGGACAAGAACGACTTACAGCTCGACGGGGACGGTCCCAGGGAGGACGTCGTCGTTCAGGCCCCCGATACCCTCGCCGATCCCGGCGACCTCGTCACCGTGGACGGGGGAGCACAGGGCGTCGTGATCCGGGACCTCACCATCTCCGGTCCGCTCCCGAACAGCTTGTTCTGCTCGACCGAGTTGCGGAGCGGCGTGCGGGTCAAGGGCGGCGCCTCCGCCGAGATCCTCAACAACCACATCACCGAGATCCGCAGCGCCAGCGAGGACCTCAGGGGTTGCCAGAACGGTCTCGCCGTCGCGGTGGGCCGCGGTTCCCAGGGCCAGACCGGGACGGCCACGGTGACGAACAACCTGATAGACGAGTACCAGAAGGGTGGGATCTACGCCGACGGGACGGGCACGGTGCTGAGAGCGAAGGGCAACGAGATCCTCGGCATCGGTCCCACGGACGTCATAGGCCAGAACGGCATCCAGGTCAGCAGAGACGCGACCGGCGAGGTGATCGACAACAACGTCTTCGACAACACCTACAACGCCGATGTCGATCCGGGCCTGGCGAGCGGTATTATCTTGTTCGAGTTGAGCGGGGATCTGCTCGCAAAGAAGAACACCTTGAAGCGCAACGACACGAACATCGCCCTGTACGACGTCGACGACGCCAAGATCAAGCGCAACAAGGCCAACGACGCGACCTTCTACGACGGGCTGTACGTCGACGCCGACTCGACCGGCAACGTCTTGAACCGCAACCGTGCCCTCGACAACATCGATCTCGACTGCAACGACGATTCGGAGGGTGAGGGCACGGCCGGCACGGCCAATACCTGGAAAAAGAACATCGGCCCCGACGCCGATCCCGCCAAGATCTGCCGGAAGCGCTGAGCCAACGACGAAGACGAGCGAGGACGAGGGCCGGGAAGCGATCGTTTCCCGGCCCTCTCGCGTCATGGCTCCTCTCCC
>JBOHBL010000538.1:0-4486 GCA_050698295.1 Rubrobacteraceae bacterium
ACCCTGTACAACGGAGCCAGAGCGGAGTTCGAAAAGGAGGTCGAAAACGGCTCGGAGCGAGGGCAGGTCGAACGGCGTGTCAGGCAGCTTCGCGACCGGCTCGTCGTCAACTACTCCCCGCTGGTCAAGTACGCCGCGGGCAGGATAGCCGCCCGCGCCACCAGCGCCTCCGACCAGGAAGACCTCATCTCCTGGGGCATCATCGGTCTTCTGAGCGCCGTGGAGACTTTCGATCCCGATAAGGGCGCGAAGTTCGAGACGTATGCCATCTCCAAGATCCGGTGGGCCATCCTCGACGAGATGAGACGCATGGACCCGCTTCCCCGCCGGGTGCGCCAGCGCGTCCGCGAGGCGAAAAAGGCCCGTGACGAACTCTCCCAGACCCTCCAGCGCGCGCCGACCGAAGAGGAGGTCGCCGAAAAGCTCGGCGTGAGCGCGCGCGAGCATCGGGAGTTTTTGAGCCGCCACCATCAATCCCAGGTCTGGTCGCTGGAGGCGAACCTCGAAGCCGGTGGGGAACTCGGCCGGCAGCTCCATCAAATCATCGGGGACTACGCTTCCGACAGCCCGGAAGTCTCCGCCGAACTCAGCGAAACCCGCGAACGGCTCATCGCTGCGATCCGGACCCTCGGCGAACGCGAGCGCGTCGTGACCACCTTCTATTTCTACGAAGGACTGACGCTGCGGGAGATCGGCAAAGCCCTCGACCTCACCGAAGGCCGCATAAGCCAGATCCTGGGCCGCTCCCTCGACAAACTCCGCCGATATATCGCCGAATCCTCCACCGTGCACTGAGAACTCCTCGCTCGCGAGTGGGGAGTCGCCGCATAGAAGCCGAATCATCCTTGTGCTAACATCTGCGAGGTTTTGATCACGCACGTCCGCCGGATGGGCTCGCGAAGTCCAGGTGGTGGTCCATTGGGGGATTCTCCAGTGGATTGCATGGCGCGGACGGAGGGAATTAACCACCTGAAAAAGGAGTGAAAGAAGTGCAGGACACGGCAGGCAAGGTTGGGATCCGGGAGCTTTTAGAGGCCGGGGTCCATTTCGGTCATCAGGCCAAACGCTGGAACCCGAAGATGAAACGCTACATTTTCGCCGAGCGAGCCGGCGTACACATCATAGACCTCGACCAGACGCTTAACCTTCTCGATAAATCCCTCAACTTCATTCGCGGCGTTGCGGAGGCCAACAGGGATGTCCTCTTCGTCGGGACCAAAAAGCAGGCCCAGATCACGATAGCCGAAGAGGCGATTCGGTGCGGTCAGCCGTACGTGGCGGAGCGATACATCGGCGGGATGCTCACCAACTTCCAGACCATCAAACCGCGCATCGAGTATTTCAAGGACCTCGCGGTGAGGATCGAGGAGACCCCCGAAGAGGATAAGAGCGGCAAGGAATGGTTCGCGTTGAGCAAGGAGTACAACAAGCTCAGACGCAACTTCGCCGGCATCACCGAGATGGAGCGGCTGCCGGGCGCGGTCTTCATCGTGGACCCCAAGCGCGAGGAACTGCTCATCAAAGAGGCGAATAGGCTGAAAATCCCCGTCGTCGCCCTCACCGATTCCAACTGCGACCCGGAGGTCGTGGACTACGTGATCCCCGGCAACGACGACGCGATTCGCTCGATCTCCCTCATATCCCGCCTGATCGCCGACGCGGTGATCTCCGGTAGAGGAGAGGAGATCATCCCCGCCGAAGAGCGTCCGGTCCCGCCCGTGGTCGAGGAAGCCAAAACCACCGCCGAGGAAGCCGAAGAGAAAGCCGCCCGGGAAGATTCCGGCAACGGTTCCGCCGCAGTCGCCGACAGCGCGGGCGTGGCGACGACCGCCGCCACCGAAGACCCGGAGGCCGAAGCTCAGGAAGAGGCAGCGGCGGAAGTCCGGGCTTCACCTGAGAGTGAGGCTTTGTCGGAGGAGGCTCCCTCCGAAGAAGCTCCGGTCGAGGAAGCCGCAATCGAGGAGATTCCGGTCGAAGGTGCTTCTGATGGAGCTTCCCCCGAGAGCGAAGAGGAAGCTCCGGCTGAGGACGCCTCGCCGGAGGCTCCTGAGAGTGTCTCCCCGGAAGAAGCCGTTGAGGAAGAGGCGGAGTCGAAGACGGGCGAGGTCGTGGACCCCGCCGAGTTCGAAGGGCAGTCGGAGGCCGCTGAAGAAGAGGAGAAGTAGGAGATTTGGCCAGTCAGGTAGAGAAGATCAAGCAGCTCCGCGAGGAGACCGCCGCGGGGATGATGGACGTGAAGAAGGCCCTCGACGAGTCGAACGGCGACGTCGAGGGGGCGCGTCGCGTCCTTCGGGAGCGCGGACAGGCGCTCGCGGCGAAAAAGAGTTCGCGGGAGGCGACTGAGGGGCTCATCGAGTCCTACGTCCACTTCAACGGGCGGGTCGGAGTTCTCGTGCACGTCAACTGCGAGACGGACTTCGTGGCGCGGACGCCGGAGTTCAAGGAGTTCTGCCGCAACGTCGCGCTGCACGTGGCGTCGATGAAGCCTCTGTGCGTCGCGCCGGAGGACATCCCGGCGGAGTCGGTGGCCGAGGAGCGGCAAATAGCCGAGAAGCAGGCCGCCGAGATGGGCAAGCCCGAGAACATCACGCGCCAGATCGTGGAGGGCCGCCTCAAGAAGTGGACCTCCGAGCAGGCGCTGTTGACCCAGGATTACGTCAAGGAGCCGGACAAGACCGTCGGCGACCTGCTTCATGAGACGATCCAGAAGGTCGGGGAGAACGTGGTCATTCGGCGCTTCATCCGATACGAACTTTGAGCGAGCCCGTCAAAGTCGGTGACGACGCGAGCGGACCTCTCCGCTCGGAACTCGGCTCCATCAACCGCGTGGTCCTGAAGCTCTCCGGCGAATCCCTCGCCGGGGAGCAGGGCTACGGGATAGACCCCGAAAGCCTCCAGGCGACCGCTACCCAGGTCCTCGAAGGCGTCGAGGCCGGCGCGGAACTCGCCGTCGTCGTCGGAGGAGGGAACATCTTCCGGGGTTCGGGGGTGGCCGGCGCTTTGGGCATTGAGAAGACCACCGCGGATTACATGTCGATGCTCGGGACGGTCATCAACGCGCTCGCGCTTCAGGCGGCGCTGGAGCAGCGTGGAGTGCCGGTTCGGGTGCAGTCGGCCATCCAGATCCAGGAAGTCGCCGAGCCCTACATCCGCCGCCGCGCCATCAGGCACTTGGAGAAGGGAAGGGTCGTCATCTTCGCTTCGGGCACCGGCAATCCGTTTTTTACGACGGACACGGGAGCCGCGCTTCGGGCGTTGGAGATCGGGGCTGACGCGATCCTCATGGCGAAGAACCGGGTGGACGGGGTTTATGACAAAGATCCGCGGTTCAACCCGGACGCGCAGATCGTGCCTCGCCTCAATTACATGGACCTTCTCGCGCAGAACCTCTCGGTGATGGACCACACGGCCGCGACGTTGTGCGGCGGGGAAGGACTGCCCATCATCGTCTTCGATATACTCAAGGCAGGAAACCTTCGCCGCGTCCTGCAGGGAGAGCGGATCGGCTCCCTCATCTGGAACAACGGCGAGACAGGGGAAACGGGCGAGGAGGAGAGAGATGTCTGAGATGATCGACCTCACAACGGCCGAGAAGAAGATGAAGCGCGCGGTTGAGTCGGTGCGCCACCAGTTCTCGACCATCCGCACCGGACGCGCGAACCCGGCGATTCTGGACCGCATAGAAGTCGAAGCCTACGGTTCGAGGATGCCGCTCAAGAGCGTCGCCAACATCGGCGTCCCGGAGCCGCGCCTGCTCACCGTCACGCCCTTCGACCCGAATTCCCTGAAGGACATCGAGCGGGCGATCCGGGACTCGGACATCGGCCTCAACCCGCAGAACGACGGGAAGATACTGCGGCTGCCCATTCCCGAACTCACGGAGGAGAGGCGCAGGGAGTTCACCCGGTTGGCGCGTTCGATGTCCGAGGACGGGCGGGTGGCGATCCGCAACGCCCGCCGCGCCGAGATGTCAGACCTCCACGAGCTTCGCAAGGAGGGTGAGATCTCCGAGGACGACGAACGCCGCGCCGAGAACGAACTGAACCAGCTCACGAGCAAGTACGTGAACCGCGTCGATGCCGCCCTCGAAGAGAAAGAGGCGGAGTTGATGGAGGTCTGACTCTGGAACGCCTTCAGGAACATTCGAACGGCGAAGCGCGGCTTTTCGAGCGCGTCGAGCGCGAGCGCGTCCCCCGCAACGTCGCGATCATCATGGACGGCAACGGGCGCTGGGCGAAGCGTCGCCTCCTGCCCCGCGCCGCCGGACACCGGGCCGGGGTCCGCGTCCTCGAACCCGTTCTCGAAGCCGCCGGAGAAGCCGGGGTCGAGACGCTCACCCTCTACGCCTTCTCCACCGAAAACTGGGCGCGCCCCGAAACCGAAGTCGATACCCTCATGAAGCTCTTTCTGGAGACGGCGAAAGAAAGAGTGCCGGAACTGGGGGAGCGGGGAGTCAGAATACGCTTCGTCGGGCGCCGGGAGAAGC
>JBOHBL010000539.1:0-4714 GCA_050698295.1 Rubrobacteraceae bacterium
GCCCAGAAACGATGCGATGAAGGATGCTTCAACCGCCATTGGCCTCTTGCGCCGCTTCCTCTATGACTTCTCCGAAGACTTCGGCGTCTTGAAAACCGGCGATCACACGCCCGTTGATGACGAAGGTCGGGGTGGCGGCGATGCCGTTCGCCTGACCGTCCTCGAAGCTGGCGGCGACCTCGTCGGCGAAGCGGCCGCTGGTGAAGTCCTCCTCGAAGCGTTGCGTATCCAGGCCGGCCTCGTCGGCGAAGCGCATCAGGTTCTCATCCGAGAAGCCCCCGCTGTTCGACGACTGCTGGTTCTCGAAAAGCAGGGTGTTGTATTCCCAGAACTCGCCCTGCGCCTGAGCGGCGCGGGCCGCCAGAGCCGCGTTCACCGACTCCTGCCCTTGATAAGGAAAATCCCTCCATTCGACCCTGAGCGTCCCATCCTCGACGTATCTCTCGACCAACTCCGGCCTCACCTCACGGGCAAAGCGTCCGCAGTACGGTCACTGGTAGTCGGAGAACTCCAGCATCACCACCGGGGCGCCCTCGTCGCCGAGCGACGGGTGGCCGAGGTCGTCCGCCGATGACTGCTCCGCGCCGGAGGCTTGTTCGCCGGGCGTGGCGGACCCCGAAGAGCCGTCATCCGCCTGTTCGGTGTTCTCTCCGGTCGAAGAAAAGAAGATCGCAGCCGCGGCGACGATCACGATGAGCGGAAGACCGATCACGAGCGGCCACGCGCTTTTTTGCTCCCGGCTCTTCACGGACGAAGCATCGTTCCGGTCGGTCAAGGATGTCCCCCTTATAAAATGCACGGCCCGCCGATGATAACCTCCGTGCCAGGGTTATCCAATCCTCCACTTGCCCAGTGATGTGCTTAACTGTTGCGAACTCGCGCAAATAGAAGGAGAAACTCACATGACGAAGAAAGTCCTCATCACGGGCGGCGCGGGTTTTTTGGGGATAAACCAGATCCGGCACCTCCTCAAACGCGACTACGAGATAGCTTCCATAGACGTCGAAGAGTTCGACTACCCGGAGAGGGATAAGGTCCAAATATTCAAGGGCGACATCCGAAACAAGCGTCTCCTCGAGGAGGCGATGGATGGTGTGGACCTCGTCATCCACACCGCCGCCGCATTGCCACTTTACTCTCCCGAAGACATTTACACGACGGACGTGGAAGGGACGAGAAACGTCTGCGACGCCGCTCTTCGGCGCGGCGTCGAGCGCGTCGTCCACGTATCGTCCACGGCGGTGTACGGCATTCCGGATCACCATCCACTCTATGAGACGGATCGCCTCGAAGGCGTCGGCCCTTACGGGCAGGCGAAGATTCAGGCGGAGATGATCTGCCTGGAGTACCGCGCTCGCGGCCTCGGCGTCCCGATAATCCGCCCCAAATCTTTCGTCGGACCCGAACGGCTGGGAGTTTTTGCCCTCCTTTACGACTGGGCGCGCACCGGCCACAACTTCCCCATGATCGGCGCCGGAAACAACCGCTACCAGCTCCTCGACGTGGAGGATTTGTGCGACGCGATCGCGCTGTGTCTGACATTGCCGGAAGAACAAGTCAACGACACGTTCAACATCGGAGCCTCCGAGTTCACGACGATGAAGGGCGATTACCAGGCCGTCCTCGACGAAGCCGGTCATGGCAAAAAGGTCGTCGGATTCCCGGCCCTGCCCGCGATTTTGGGTCTCCGCGTCCTCGATGCTCTCGGCGTCTCGCCTCTCTACAAATGGGTCTACGAGACGGCCTCCAAAGACTCCTTCGTCTCGATAGAGAAAGCGGAGAAAGAACTCGGCTTCGCGCCGAAGTTCTCGAACAAGGAGGCTCTCTTGCGGAACTTCCGCTGGTATCTGGACAACCTGGAGAAATTCGAGAACGCTTCGGGCGTCTCGCACCGGGTGCCGTGGAAACAGGGAGCTATTGGGCTGCTGAAGAAGGTTTTTTAGCAAATGGCGGGCTGAGGAGCGCGTGCGCGGGAGAATTCTGAAGAATTTTCTCGCCACCTGTGATCCAGGTCAAAACCGCTCTCGTAATTACATCTAAAAGGGCGAACCGGCTCTTTATATAGCTGTTGCGCTATATAAATCGCTCTTCAGCTGCTTTCACGTCTATTATTTCCGGTTCGCCCTTTTCCAAGATCAAGGCGGGGAGGTCCTCTCCCCGCCTTATCGTTTGGCTTCCGTTTTCCGGCTTTGCTACTCGAGCAGGCCGAAAACCCTGTCGAGAAGATTGGCTATGGCGTTGCTCGGGTTGCCCGGGTTGTCGAGCAGACCGGTTATGGCGCACAGCAGGTTGCCGAGAAGGTTTCCGGCCCCCGGAACGGCGTCAATGTCGAGCACGATGGGATCGAGGTTCACTTCGAGGCCAAGCAGGTCGAGGAACAGCGGCCCGAGATCGAGGAAGAGTATGTCGCACCTCTCGCCTTCTTGCAGCGACACCGGCTCGGAGAACTGCTGGTTCGTCACTTCGGCGGTCTCGCCGTTTGCCTGGGTGGCGGTGCCGTTGAGTACGCCGCCGACTACGACTTCTCCGGCCTCGTTGGTCGAGGCTTCGAGCTCGGAGACGGTCCCCTCGAAGGTTCCGCCGTCGGATAGTTCCCCACTGACCGGCACACCCGCGCTCTGCGACACGGCGCCGTTCGCGAGCGGGAAGACGGCCACGGCCGCCGCCATCATTGCCGCAAGCAAAAAAGCCAGGGTACGCATCGGTAGAGCAAAGCTCGCTTCGCTCTTCATTTTGTTACCTCCAAAAGAGGTGGCTTTCATGTCAGGGACATGCCTACCCGTCCCAAACCAAACTAAACTCGACATTAAAATGGTTTCATCGTTTCTTAACATCGAAGCAAACTCGCCGCGCCCTGATCCACCATCCAGTCCGGGCCTCCTTCGGGCCGGATGAGTCTGGACGGATAGTCACGCGGGTCGGCGTCGCCTTCGAGGATTTCCCTCAACGCTTCGGACTTGCCTTCTCCGGCGACGAGGAAGACGACCGAACGAGCGGCGTTTATGACCGGCACGGTGAGGGTGAGACGCACCGTTTCGAGCTTTTCGACCGGGTTGGAGACGGCCAGGCGGTCGGCGATCTCCAGAGCGGGCGTCCGGGGGAACAGGCTCGCGGTGTGGCCGTCGGCGCCGATGCCGAGCTGCATCAGGTCGAATCGAGGATGGTCTTTGAAGAATTCCTGCAACTCCGCTTCGTAGAGCTTCGCGGCCTCCGTCGGTTCGAGTTCTCCGCGCATCCGGTGGACGCTCCCGAGGGGGACGCGCTTCAGCAGAGCCTCGTTCGCCATCCGGTAGTTCGAGTCCTCGTGGTCTGGGGGGACGGTTCGCTCGTCGCCGAAGAAGATGTGGACGCCCTTCCAGTCTATTTCATCGGAATAGTCGCGGGCCAGAGCTTCATACGTCCTCTTCGGGGTCGAGCCGCCCGCGAGCGCGACGGTGAAGCGGCCGCGTTCCTCCATCGCGGCTTCGGACTTTTTCGCGAAATCCTTCGCGGCGGCTTCGGCGAGTCTTTCGGGGTTCTCAAAAACGGACACGCTCATGACCTGAGTATCTCCATGACTTTTTCGAGGGACCTTTCGAAGGTCTCGTCCCTGCCTCTGTATTTGAGTTCCTCGCCGAGGGTCGCGCCGAGGTCGAAGCGTCCGATGCGGACGGAGCGGTCGACGACCCTCCGGTCGCCCAGTTCCACGCTCAGGCGGGCTTCGGACAGCTCTTTGTGGCGGGATACTCGAAAGACGCAGTCCTCCGAGCGGAGCGTGACCACGGCGAGACGCGCGTCCGACGGAGAGGGGGACGTTCTGAGCGTGATCTCACCGGACGGGCCCTCGAAAAGCAGTTCGCGTCCGGTTTCGGAGTGGGAAGAACCCTTTGGAGTCCAGCCGAGAGACGAAGAGAGCCAGCCGGCGAGGAGCAGCGCCCGGCACTCCCCGTCGGC
Source organism: Rubrobacteraceae bacterium (assembly GCA_050698295.1). Lineage (GTDB taxonomy): Bacteria > Actinomycetota > Rubrobacteria > Rubrobacterales > Rubrobacteraceae > JACCWD01. The sequence continues at coordinate 3,934 of JBOHBL010000539.1, forward strand.
GGTGCGCATCACCTCGACCTCCCGGATGCGGAGCAGTTCCTGTCGCCTGTCGGGGGAACCGAACAGCTCCCTGAGGAGCGCGCGCCACGGAGAGATCGCCGCCCACTGAAGGTCCCCGGCGGGAGGCATGTCGGGGGTTTTGATCAGGCGCTCCAACTCACCGAAAGTCCTCTCGCAATCCGCGGCCGAGTCGAGGATGACGCGGTCGGCGAGGCGCAAAAACTCCGGCGAAGAAGCCGAAAACCGGCCCGGATAAAACAGGAACGTGGGGAGGTCCGGTATCCGGAGCGGACCCGCCACGCTTTCGAGGTGGAGCGCGGTCGGTCCTTCGGCGCGCACCGTGACCTGCTCCGAGCAGACGTTCCGATTAGCTCCCCTCCGAAGGCTGCAAAACGCCGAAAGACTGATGTCGAGTCCCGCCTGGTCTTCGGGGTCGGGAATAAGGACGATGGCCCTTGAGGGATGGCGGTCGGCCAGCTCCGAGATGGTCCGGTTTATCCCGGCGGCGGAACCTTCGTCGGCGACCACGATCAAATTCAGGACGCTCGCCCGCAACCCGACGGCCCCTTCATCGTCCATCCGCAGCCGCGCCAGCTCCCTCTCGACGTTTTGCAAGCTGTCAGCCATCAACGCTCGCGCCAATCCCTCCAAAAGACAAAGTTTGACGGACTCGAATTCTCCTCACGCCGCCTCTCCGGGGGCGATGCGCACGCCTTCTCTCATGCGGGCAAGATGCCCGCACTCCCAGGACCTTCTCTCATATTCAAGTTGGAGATGCTTA
>JBOHBL010000540.1:0-2732 GCA_050698295.1 Rubrobacteraceae bacterium
GTATATGGCTTTCGGTTTACGCGGTCGTTCCGCCGCGACGGAATCGAGTGAGCGGGAACGTCTTGTATAATCCGCCGTGACGTATCTTTTTGGGAGAAGGGAGAGAATCATGGCTATCGTTCCGCTCGTCGAGAGGGAGGACGCGGCTCCGGAGGCGCAAGCCGCCTATGACGACATCGAGGAGAACTTCGGGGTCGTCCTCGATGCTTTCAAGGCGCTCGCTCACAAGCCGACGAGCGTGGATCCGGTGTGGAAATTGCACAAGATACTCATGGTGGAAGGCGAACTCGACCCCGCGCTGAGGGAGATCGCGGTCATCAAAATCTGCGCGATAAACGAAGCGAATTACTGAGGCCCGCACCACGCTGCCTTCGGGACGGGGCAGGCGGGAATTTCCGAAGAGAAGATAAAGTCCATCCACGACTACAAAAACAACGACCTCTTCACCGAAGACGAGCGCCTCGTCCTCGAATACGTCGAGGAGATCACACTCGAAAGAAGAACGAACCCGGAGATGCAATCTCGCCTCAAGGAGCGGTTCGACGACACAGAGCGCGTGGAACTCGCCCTCATCGGCGGCCTGTGGAACATGACGAATCGCCTTTTCAATACGCTCGAGGTGGATCTCGAACCGCTCGTGGAGGAGAGTCACAAGAAACTTATGTACGATGCTTTTGGGGTTCAAAAACGGTGAGTAGTGAGTAGTTTTCTATTCACTATTTCACCACTCACTACTCACCGGAGCGACCGAAGGGAGCGACTTGGCACGCATACCGCTCGTTGACGAGAACGACTCGCACGCCGATCCGGAAGCTCGGGCGGTTTTGAAGGAGATCGAGGATAAGCGCGGCTTCGTCCTCAACGTGTACCGCGGCATGGCGAACCATCCGGCGATAGCGAAGGCCGTCGCCGGACTGTACGTCACCGCGCGCGGCGGCAAGCTCTCGCAAAAGGAATGCGAGCTTGCGTATACGGCGGCGTCGGTGGCGAACAGTTGCCACTACTGAATACCCACGCACACGATGCTCGGTCGGAGCGTCGGATTGACGGAGGAGCAAATCTCCCATCTCGGCGACGAAGAACCGCCGGAGGGAGTGTACACGGAGGCCGAAGCCGCGCTCGTCGAGTACGCCAGAGTCTCGACGGAGACCATCGCCATAAATGACAAGTTGTACGAAAAGCTCACGAAGCACTATGACCGCGAACAGGTCATGGAAATATGGGCGGTGGTCGGGGTGGCGAACATGATCAACCGCTTCCACGCCACGTTTCATACCGACGTGGACGAGGAGACGATGGATGGTTTGGAGCCGTCCTCGTGTCCCATTCCGATTCCGCAAAAACCGGGAGTAGGGAGATAGGGAGTGGGGAAAAGCAAAAAACTACTCCCCACTCCCTAAACGAGCGAAGCGAGTGCCTCCCTACTCCCCGACGCGGTAGCGTCCCAGCCCGAAGACCGCTCTTTTGCCGACGTGGGTCAACTCGCCCATTTTCAGGAGAGGGAGGAATTCTTCGAGGGGTCCGGCGTATTCGGCTTCTCCGACGACGCCTTCGAGGTTTTCGGTCTTTTTCCTGAACGATGAGTGGCGGCGGAAGGAGGCCCACGTCGTGTGGTCGCGGACGGTTCGCACCTCTCCGGCTCGCTCGACGAGGGAGCGGAAGTCCTCGCGCCACATGTGTCCGCAGTGAACGGCGGAGAGCATGGGGATGCGGATGAGGAGGGACTGGACGATCGCGGCGAACGGCGGAGCCTCCGGTGAGATCTCGCCCCTGAATTTTATGAAGGTGGGCGTGAGGAAGTTTATTCGCAGACGTTCTCCGTCCATCTCCGAAGCGGCTTTCACGGCATCATCCCAGGTCGCCGGAAGCCGCTCGTTTCTCACCACGTCGCCGTCGAAGACTTCGGTTCTTTCGCCGGAGAGCGGGTTCTTCGCGACGACCCGTTCGAGAACGTATTTCGCGCGTCGCCTCCCCACCCCCGTCTGTCCCATCTTCGAGAAGGCGAAGATGAAGTACGGCATGTATTCGGCGGCGCGTCCGACGACGGTGAAGCCGAAGGTCAGCTTTTCGCCGGGTTCGTACTCCATCTTCGTCTCTTCGGGCGGCTCGAAGACGTATGGGCGGGGGAGTTCGATGTTTCTGGCGAAATCGCGCATTCCCTCCGGCGGCGAGGTCTCGAAGACGTAGCCGTATGGGCATTTCTCGCCGAGGGGGCATGAGTTTCCGTTGTGCGGGAACGGGCAGCAGCTCTCCTTGAAAGCGCGACCGAAGGCGCCCCGGATCATGGACCCCTCGTAAGGCGGCACCACGGCTTTCTCGACGAACCTCACCGTGATCTCGTGGCAATGGAGTTCCACTATATCCCCCGGAGCTTCGCGTGGACGGCAGCGGATCGCGCTTCTTCGGCTCCGACCATTTCCTCGACGTATCGGAGGAACTTCCTCGCGGCCTCACCCCCGATGGGCTTCAATCCGTGGGCGAGGATGGAGTGGTTGCGTTTCTGGAGGAGGTCGCGGAAGGTGGAGTCCTCTTCGAGGTCTTCGCCGCTCATGAGGCGGTCGAGGGTGCGGGAGTCTCTGAGCCCGATCTCGTCCGGCAACTCCTCCAGCTTGCGCGCTTCGAGGAAACTCCGCCTCGTCTTCTCGTCCACCTTCGACCAGTCCACCGCGCCCGTCTCGATGGAGTGGCGCTTGCGGAGCCTGAGCTGGTGGAACATCTCGACGCAGCGGTAT
>JBOHBL010000541.1:0-1011 GCA_050698295.1 Rubrobacteraceae bacterium
GGTAGGTGCAGCCGAGACGGTTCGTGCCTCCCGTACACTTGGTCTCACGCCAGCGGCCGCCGCCAGCGGCCGGGAGAGGAGGTCCAACTCGATGCCCGACCTCATGGAGGTCATCACCGCCCTGGCCAAGCGCCGGGGCGTCGTGTTTCCGTCGAGCGAGATCTACGGTGGGCTCCGCTCGTTCTGGGACTACGGCCCCCTGGGGGTGGAGCTCAAGCGCAACGTCAAGGCGGCCTGGTGGCGCACGATGGTCCAGCTCCGGGACGACATCGTCGGCCTGGAGAGCTCGATCATCATGTCGCCCCGGGTGTGGGAGGCGAGCGGGCACCTCCAGTCCTTCACCGATCCCCTGGTGGAATGCCTGAACTGCCACCAGCGGTTCCGGGCCGATCATCTCCCCGGCTTCCACGCCCCCCCGTCCGGACACGAGGAGGATGAGAGCACGGTCGACATGGCCGCCAAGCCGAGATGCCCGAATTGCGGAGACGACCGGTTCACCGAGGCGCGCAACTTCAACCTGATGTTCAAGACGTTCATGGGCCCGGTGGAGGAGGAAGCGGCCGTCGTCTACCTTCGGCCCGAGACGGCGCAGGGGATGTTCGTCGACTTCGTCACGGTCCAACAGGCCAACCGGAAGAAGATCCCGTTCGGGCTGGCCCAGCAGGGCAAGTCTTTCCGGAACGAGATCACGCCGGGGAACTTCATCTACCGGACCCGCGAGTTCGAGCAGATGGAGATGGAGTTCTTCGTGGAACCGGGAACTGACGAGGAATGGCACGAGTACTGGATCAACGAGCGCCTTCAGTGGTACGTGGACCTCGGTATCCGGAAAGAGAACCTCCGGCTCCGCGAGCACTCCAAGGACGAGCTCTCCCACTACTCGAAGCGGACCGTCGACGTCGAGTACCGCGTCCCATTCACCGATTGGGGGGAGCTCGAGGGCATCGCCAACCGGACGGACTTCGACCTGAAGGCGCATTTCAAGGCGAGCGGGGAGGACCTGACGTACTT
>JBOHBL010000542.1:0-7645 GCA_050698295.1 Rubrobacteraceae bacterium
TGCGGCAGCGAAGCCGCCGGATAGACGAGGCTAGAAGTACCGACGGAGAGTAATATTTCGCAGTTCCGCGCGGCCCCGGAAGCGGACTCCATCACTCCGGCGGGAAGCATCTCCCCAAACCAGACGACATCCGGGCGGAGAAAGGCACCGCAATTCCGACATTTCGGCGGGACCCCCTCGCCAAAGTCCTCCGGCTCGACGACGAGTTCCTCGTTCGAGCAAACAGTTCGACGGATGTTGCCGTGGAGTTCGAGTACGTTCTTGCTCCCCGATTCCTGGTGGAGCCCGTCAACGTTCTGGGTAACAAGCGTGAAGTCCGGGACGAGTCTTTCCAGTTCCGCCAGCGCCTCGTGTCCGGGGTTTGGCTTCGCCTCGCTCACGAGCTTCCGCCGCCATTCGTACCAATCCCAGACGAGCTTCGGGTTCCGCTCGAAGGCTTCCGCTGTTGCAAGCCGCATCGGGTCGAAGTTTTCCCAGAGTCCGGTTTGCGCGTCGCGGAAGGTCGGGACGCCGCTCTCGGCTGAGATGCCGGAACCGGTGAGGACGGCGACGCTTTTCGCTTTTCGGAGGGCCCCGACGAGCGCGGGCGGAATCTTCACGAAACTAACCGGAGACAGCGCGAAGGAGCGCCTTCGGGTCTTCGGAGAACGGTACTTTGCTCTCGTCCCCCTTCGCCATATCTCGAACCGTGCAGACGTTCTCCCGCAACTCGTCCTCCCCGATGACGACCGCGAAGCGAGCCCCGCTCCGGTCAGCCTGCCTGAACTGCCCTTTCGCGCTGCGGTCGGCGTAATCGAGGTCGCAGGAAATTCCTTCGGAACGAAGGTCGCTGGCGAGGGCGAAAGCCGTCATCCGGGCTTCCGGCACGAGCGTGACGAAGAAAACGTCGAGCGAGGATGAAGGCTCTCTTTCCGAGGCGGCCAGCAGTATCCTCTCGACCCCGCTCCCGAAGCCGATGCCGGGCATGTCCGGCCCTCCGAGGTCCTCGACGAGCCGGTTGTACCGACCACCCGCCCCGACCGTGTCCTGCGCTCCAAGCACCGGACTCTTCGCCTCGAAAACCGTCGAAGTGTAGTAATCGAGACCTCGCACGAGCCGGGGATCGACCTCGTATGGCACACCGAGGGATTCGAGTCCTTCTTTCACCGTTTCGAGGTGACCCCTCGCTTCCTCGCTCAAAAACTCTCCGACGAGCGGCGCTTCCTTCATAACCGCCTGGGTGTTTTTGTCCTTCGAGTCGAAGGTCCGCATCGGGTTGCGTTCGATGCGGGCCACGGAATCCGCGTCGAGTTCGGAGCGGTGTTTTTCGAGGAAGGCGCGGAGTTCGGGAAGGTATTTTTGTCTCGTTTCGGCGTCCCCCAGATTGTTGATGTGGACGACTTCTTCGCGGACGCCGGCGGCCTGGTGGATGCCGTAAAGCAGAGCTATCGCCTCGACGTCGACGAGCGGATCGTCGGAGCCGAGAGCCTCCGCTCCGATCTGGATGTGCTGCCGATACCTTCCCCGCTGCTGGCGCTCGTGGCGGAACATCGGGCCGAAGTACCACATCTTGACGGGCTGGGCGAGCTTGTAGAGCCCGTGCTGCACGTAGGCCCGAACCGCGCCCGGCGTTCCTTCCGGCCTCAGCGCCAGCGCGCGACCGCCTTTGTCTTTGAACTCGAACATCTCTTTGGTGACCACGTCGGAGGTCTCGCCGGAACTGCGATAGTACAGGCCGAGTTCCTCGAAGATCGGGGTTCGGACCTCCCGGTAGTTGTAGCGGATGAAGTGGTCCGTGGCGACACCGTAGAACCAACTCCAGAGGTCGGGACGCTCGTGGGGTTCCTGGCGCGAGGCGTCGCCGGGATAAACGTCGTAGGTGCCTTTGGGTCCGCGAAAACTCACGCGAGTGCCGGGGGGAGATAGGGGTTTTTCGCCATCTCCTCGGCGGCGGAGAGCACGGGTCCGTGGCCGCAGAAAAGGCGCGTATCCTCCTTCCAGAGCGGCATGACTTTGCGGATGGAGAGTTCGATGTCTTCCCAGGAGGCTCCCGAGATATCCGTCCTTCCGACGCTTCCGGGGAGGATCAAATCTCCCACGATTTGGTCCTTGCCGAGTACGAACGTCACGTGTCCGGGGGAATGTCCCGGCGTGTGCAGCACGTGGAGCGACTCGCCCGCGATCACCAGGTCCTCCCCGTCCTGAAGCGGCTGATAGCCGGTGATCCCGGCGGGCTCGGCGTCGAGCGGGTGCATGTGCACCGGAGCGCCCGTCGCCTCGCGAACCTCATCGAGCGCGCTGATGTGATCCGCGTGTCCGTGGGTTATGAGGATCGCCGCCACGCCGTTCGTCGCCGCGCCGAGCACCTTCTCCGGCTCGGCCCCGGCGTCCACGATGATGTCCCCCTCCGGCGCGTGGACGACGCAGGCGTTCACCTCGAAACCGCCCATGGATACGGTGATCTGCACAATGTCCGTCAAGGAAGTCCCTCCCTTTGTTTTCTGTAGGAGTGAAGGAGTGGTACTGGTTTTTCCGACACCTCCACTACTCCTATCGTTCAAGCGGCGTTCCGTCGCGGGAGACACGGTACACGTCGTAGACGTCGGGGATGGAACGAGTCTTGCGGATAATGTCCTCGACGTGCTGCGCGCTCGCCGCCCGGAAGGCGAACCGGCTCAGAGCGGTCCTGTCTTCGATGGTGTCCACCCTGGCCGAGAGGATGCTCACGCCCGCGTCGGAGATGGTGGAGGTTATGTCGCGCAGCAGGTGCATCCGGTCGAGCGCCTCGACGAGAAGTTCGACGGTGAAGAGTTTACCGCTCTCGACGGACCACTCGACCTCCACGAAGCGATCCGGGTCGCGCCCTTTGAGCGCGAGCGCGTTCGAGCATCCGGCGTCGTGGACGACGACCCCGCGCCCGAGCGAGACGTAGCCCAGGATGTCGTCGCCGGGCATCGGGGTGCAGCAACGGGCCAGCCTGGTCAGGATCCCACTCGAACCGATCACCCTCACCCCGGTCTCCGAGTCCGGCCTGCCCTCTTCCTCCGGGAGCGGCAGCGGCGTGAGGGCGGGGCTCTTGCTCCGCTGCGCTTCCTCCCGGGGTTTGAGCATCCCGGCGACGCGGTGGGCGACGTTGTCAGCCGAGAGAACTCCCGCCCCGACGGCGGTGAACATGTCGTCGGCGTTGGCGTGGTTGAGTTCTTCGGCGACCACTTCAAGGACTTCGCTCGCGACTTTTCCGGCGCGGCGTTTCTTGAGGAGCGCCGTCACCTTTTCGCGTCCGAGGGACAGGTTGTCCTCGCGGTCGGCCCTGTTGAAGTGCTGGCGGATCTTGTTCCGGGCGCGCCCGCTCTGCACGACCGTAAGCCAGTCGCGGCTGGGAGTTCCGTTCTTGCCCGTGATGACCTCGATGCGATCCCCCGAAACCAGTTCGGAGTCGAGGGGTACGATCCTTCCGTTGACCTTCGCCCCGACGGTGTGGTGCCCGACCTCGGTGTGGACGTGGTAGGCGAAATCTATCGGCGTCGCCCCCGACGGCAAACTCACCACGTCGCCTTTAGGAGTGAACACGAAGACCTCGCCGGCGACGAGTTCGCCCTTGAGCGACTCCATGAAATCGGTGGCGTCGGTGGTCTCGCGTTGCCACTCCATCATGCTCTTGAGCCAGGTGAGGCGGTCGACGCTGTCCTGTTTTTTGCCTTCCTTGTACATCCAATGGGCGGCGATGCCGTAATCGGCGGTCGTGTCCATGTCGGAGGTCCGGATCTGGATCTCCAGCAATTTCCCCTCGTTGGACATCACCGTCGTGTGCAGCGACTGGTACATGTTGAACTTCGGCATCGCGATGTAGTCCTTGAAGCGTCCCGGAATCGGCTTCCAGACCGAGTGGATCACACCTAGCACCCCGTAACAATCGCGCACGGAATCAACGACGACCCGCAGTCCCGCAAGGTCGTAGATCTCGTTGAACTCCTTGTTGCGCCGGATCATCTTGTTGTAAATCGAATAGAAGTGCTTGACCCTCCCCCGAACATCGGCCTCGATGCCCGCTTCTTCGAGGTGTCCTTTCAACTCCTCGCCGGTGGCGTTGATGAACGACTCCCGATCCCCCCTCCTGGCCGCCACGAGCCGCTTTATCTCTTCGTACCTGCGGGGATGGAGCGTGGCGAAAGCCAGGTCCTCAAGCTCCCACTTCACCGAGTAAATACCCAGCCGGTGAGCGAGCGGAGCGTAGATTTCGAGCGTCTCGGTGGCTTTCTTGAGTTGCGTGTCGCGCTTCAAATAAGCCAGCGTACGCATGTTGTGGAGACGGTCGGCGAGCTTGATTATTATCACCCGCACGTCGCGGCTCATCGCCACGATCATCTTACGCAAAGATTCGGCCTGCGTATCCTCGACGCTGTCGGACGGAAGCCGCGTCAGCTTCGTCACCCCGTCCACGATCTCCGCGACCGACTCCCCGAAACGCTCTTCTATCTCTTCTTTGGAGATGCCGGTGTCCTCGATGACGTCGTGGAGCAGAGCCGCGGTGACGGTCGTCGAGTCGAGGCGGAGGTCGGCGCAGATGTCGGCGGTGGCGAGGGGATGGTGGACGAACGGCTCTCCGCTGCGGCGCGTCTGGCCCTTGTGGGCGTCGTAGGACATCCGGTAGGCGTCCGCGATCATCTCCTCCGCCCCCTCCGGACTGTAGGAACGGACCTTCTCCACGAGAGATGTGATCGTGACCCGCGGGGCCGATACATCCTGCAAACGCTGTTCTGAGCGAGCGATCTCCATGCCGAAAATTATACCAGTCGCAGTATTTATCCCAGAGATTCGACCTCGAAGCCCTCTCGAAGAGGATCCAGAAAACTTATCCCCTCGATGGTCGCTCCCGGATTGAAATCCTCGCTGAGTACGACCGGCACCTGCCCGAGACGTGCAAAGGCCCATATCTGCGCGTCGTAATACGGCATCCGATGCACACGCACCCCGCGCAACGCCTCCAAAGCGACCTGAGCGGTCAACGGAATCACCGGGAAGGTTAGGATCAGTCTCTCCACCTCTCGCTCGACGGTCTCCGGAGATAGCGGCGGTTGAAGCTTTCTGAGACAGACGTGGGAGAACTCGGAGAGAGTCTGCGCGGGCAGCGCCGCGTTTCCCCGGCGGATGAGATGTTCCACCACCCGGCCGGCCCGAGGCCGCTTGACGGGTTCCCTGGGGTCCAGCGTGTATATGAGCAGGTTCGTGTCCAGCAGGTAGTTGGAACTCATAGCCTCAGCCTACCGGCGGTTGTGAATCTCTTCGTGGATTTCTTCCCGGTCGAACTTGTAATCTTCAGGGAAACTGTGTTCCCGGGATATCCGTTCCATCCCCTTCAGGAATTCCAACCCGGCCTTCACGCGGCCCGGTAGACGAGCGCCGTCTTCCTTCATGAGTCCCTCATCCAGCAACCTGCGAACCAGCTCGGCCTCGGAGATGCCCATCTCCCGAGCTTTCAGTTTCAACGCCCGGTCGTGGTCCTCGCTTATGTATAGCTGCTTGCGGATCATCGCTACATTGTATACATCACAGGCTACGCTGTTCTACTTCGATCTCGATCCCGCCGACGAACCTCGCCACGAGGTTGTAGAGCACAGCGGAGATCAGACCTCCGACGAACCCGAGGATTCCGTAGAAGATCGGCAGGAGGACGAGCGCGAGTATCGCTCCGACGCCGCCGCCGACCACGGCTCCGGCAGCTTCCTCGGTGGCGAGGCCGGCCGCGGCGAAGATCAACAAGAACGCGGCGTAGAACGCTCCGATGAGCAACCCCAGAAGCCCGTACACAGCGCCGAGAACTTTCCCGACCGACAACACCCCGACACGCCTGATCGTCACGAAATACCTCCCCATCCAGGTTTGTCGAGTTCGATTGTCTCACGATGAGATTTTTCGCGCCGAACGCGGGGCCTCGCGAGGGCTTCACAACCTCTGCGAGCGAAAGATCGAGACGAGGACGACGGCGGCCATCATCAGGGCGAGCGTGAACCCGATGAAGCTGACGATGGGGACCCCGATCAGGGGCACGCTCGGCCCGCCGACGTCGAAGGCTCCGAGCATCGAGGAACCCACGAGCAAAGCCCCGGTCACGACGGCGAAGACGAGCCGGTTGGCGAGGACGTCCACCTCCCCGACGAGCTCGTCGATGCCGCCGTGGCGAAGCTGGACTTCGAGTTCTCCCTCCGAAAGCTCGCCGAGGACCTGGCGCAACTGCTCCGGATAGTTCTCGATGTATCGAGCGTACTCGAAAGCCCTCTCCTGGGCGGCCTCTTTTATAGCCTCCGGGCTGTAGCGTTCGGCGAGGAGACGGCGGGCGTAAGGACGGGCGACTTCGTAGACGTTGATCGTGGGGTCTATCGAGCGGGCGAGCCCTTCGGCGGTGACGAGGGCTTTGGCGAGCAGCGGAAACACGGGAGGCAGACGCAGCCGGTAGCGCCTCGCGATGCCTATGAGTTCCGAGAGAGCCTGGCCGAGCGTCACCTCCCCAACCGAAAGTCCCGAATACTTGTGCAAAAATTCCCCGATGTCCTGCACGAGGTCGTCGCGAACGTCGGGAGAATACTGAAAGCCGAGCCCCTCCAGACTCCGCAAAGACGCCGGAGCATCACGGTTTATGACCGAGATGAAGAGCCGGGAGAGGGCTTCCACGTCGCCGCGGGAGAGGAAGCCGACCATCCCGAAATCGAGGAGGGCGAGTTCGCCCTCGGGGGTCAAGAAAAGGTTCCCCGGATGCGGATCGCCGTGGAAAAAGCCGTGTTCGAAGGCCATGCGGAAGATCGCCTCCGCCCCCATCTCCGCCACCCGACGCCTCTCCGACGGCGCGAGGGTCAACGGACGGATGTCGTAAAAGCGCGTCCCCTCGATGTACTCCATCGTGAGGAGGTTGGGGGTGGAGAATTCCGTGTAGATCTTCGGGATCACCACCGGGCTTCCCTCGAAGTTTATGGCGAAGCGCCGCGCGGCCTGAGCCTCCGCCGAGTAATCCAGTTCGCGCCGTATGACGCCTTCGAACTCGGCGACGAGGCCGGGCACGTCCACCACGATCCTGCTCCCGAACCTCCGGTCGAGGAAGCGCGCGAAGTCTTTCATCAAGTCGAGGTCGGACTCGACCCGCCCTTCAGCCTCCGGGCGCTGGACCTTGACGGCGACGACCTCGCCGCTCTGGAGGACGGCCCTGTGGACCTGGCCGATGCTCGCCGAGCCGAGCGGCTCCGAGTCGAACTCCGCGAAGACCTCGTCTATCGGAGAACCAAGCTCTCGTTCGGCGATCCTGCGCGCCGAACCGGGAGGCATGGGCGAAGCCGTGTCCTGAAGCTTCTGAAGCTCTGAGAGCATGGTCTCCGGGATGACGTCCGGGCGCGTGGAAAGCAACTGTCCGAACTTGATGAACGTCGGGCCGAGGTCTTCGAGCGCCCGCCGGAGCCTCACCCCGAAGTTCGGAGCAAGCACCTCCTGCAGCCCTCGCTTCTCGCGCTTGCCGCGCCTGGCGTCGAAGACGAACCCGAAGCCGTGACGGAAAAGTACGCGCCAGATCTGGGAGAACCTCTCCAGGTTCCCTGCCGCGCCCGTGGTCCGCCCGCCGGCCATTTAAAAGCAGGGAGTGGGGAGGCACTCGCTTCGCTCGTTTAGGGAGTAGGGAGTGGTT
>JBOHBL010000543.1:0-4267 GCA_050698295.1 Rubrobacteraceae bacterium
CACTCGCACAGTCGGACGATGTCCTCTGGCAGGGAAATGTCCGCCGAGACGGACCCCAGACTCTCCGTGGCTCGTTCGTCCGTTCCTCTCACGGAGAGGACGACGCCCGGTCGGGAACGCCCCGAGAGCGGAACCGTAACGACGGCCCCGATCCGGACTTCGGAGACGAGCTTCTCCGGTATGCGGTAGCTGAGGGGTGGGAGGGCGTGGGTTGGGATCAGGAGGCACACCCGCGCCGTTCGGGCGTGGGTCCGCGCGCTTTCTTCGGGTCCGGCCAATTACAATCCGGCGGCGCGACGGAGCGCATCGGCGCGGGAGGTGTCCTCCCAGGTAAAGCCGGGTTCGCTGCGTCCGAAATGTCCGTAGGCGGCGGTGCGAGAGAAAATCGGCTTGCGGAGGTCGAGGTCGCGGATGATCGCGCCGGGTCGAAGGTCGAAATATTCATCGACGAGGCGGGTGATCGTCGCGGGGTCCACGTTCGCGGTCCCGAAGGTATCGACCATGACGCTCACCGGATGCGCGACGCCGATGGCGTACGCGAGCTGGACGATGCAGCGGCTCGCGAGTCCCGCCGCGACGACGTTCTTGGCTACCCAGCGGGCCGCGTAGCACGCCGAGCGGTCCACCTTCGTCGCGTCTTTGCCGGAAAACGCTCCGCCGCCGTGCGGAGCCGCGCCGCCGTAGGTATCCACGATGATCTTACGCCCCGTCAATCCCGCGTCGCCCTGCGGACCACCGATCACGAACCGCCCGGTCGGGTTTATGAGGATCCCGGCGGTACTCCCGTCGAAGAGGTCCTCGGGCATGACCGGCTTGATGACCGCCTCGATGAGGTCGTCCCGAATCTTCTTCTCCACCCCGTCGGCGTGCTGCGCGGAGATCAGGACCTTGTCGATGCCGACCGGCACGTCTCCCTCGTAGCGAACCGTCACCTGGCTCTTGCCGTCGGGCCGGAGATAGGCGAGATCGCCGTTCTTGCGGACTTCCGCCAGGCGGCGGGTCAGGGAATGAGCGAGTGTGATCGGCAGCGGCATCAACTCCTCGGTCTCGGCGCAGGCGTAGCCGAACATCATGCCCTGATCGCCGGCCCCGATCTCATCTATCGCCTCGTCGGAGTCGAGGGCATGGTCCACGCCCTGCGCGATGTCGGGCGACTGCGGGTCTAACGTGACGATGACGCCGCACGTCTCGGCGTCGAAGCCGTACTTGGCCCGCGTGTAGCCGATGTCGCCGACTTTCTCGCGCACCAAATTCGGGATGTCCACATAAGTTTCCGTGGTCATCTCGCCGGCGACGAGGACGAGACCGGTGGTGACGAGGGTCTCGCAGGCGACGCGGCTCATCGGGTCGGCGGCGAGGGCGGCGTCGAGGATGGAGTCGGAGATCTGGTCGGCTATCTTGTCGGGATGACCCTCGGTGACGGACTCCGAGGTGAACAGGCGCGAGGACTTCGTGGACGGGCTGTCCGCCGTGCTGAAGGCGGTCTCGGCGGTCTTCTCGGCCATTCTCAATCCTGCCTCTCCTTTTTCGGATCGTTCATCTCGTCCAGCAAAGCGCGGAGGATTTCGCGGGCGACTTCGTCTTTTGAAGCCTGGGGAATATGTTTCTCCACATCCCTTCCCACGACGCAAACTTCGTTCTCTTCGGACTCGAAGCCTATCCCGACCCGTGAGATGTCGTTTCCGACGATGAGGTCCGCGCCCTTCTTGCGGAGCTTCTCGCGGGCGTCGGGGACCGGGTCCCCGTGCGTCGCCGCGAATCCTACCACAAAGAGCCCCTCGCTCCCGTCCCGCACCGACCCGAGTATGTCCGACGTGGACGCGAGTTCGAGGGTGAGCCGCTCATTGCCGCCGCGTCGGATCTTCACCTCCACCACGGACGCGGGCGTGAAGTCCGAGACCGCCGCCGCCATGACGAGGATGTCCGCTCCCCGAATACTCTCCATCACCGAACGTCTCATTTCCTCGACCGTCTCGACGGGAGTCCACACAACCCCCGGCTCACGAGTCGCCACGTTCGCGGCGATCACGGAAACTTCGGCCCCCATCCGGTGCGCCTGGCGCGCGATCGCAAGCCCCATCCTCCCCGACGAACGGTTCCCGATGAAGCGTACGCTGTCTATGGGCTCCCTCGTCCCCCCCGCCGTGACAACGACCTTCAAGCCCTCCATCATCCCGCCAAGCCCGCCGAGGACGCCCGCGACCACCTCGTCAACGCCCGCCATCGCGCCGTTTTCTCCCTCGATGATCCGGACTCCATCTCTTTTCAGAAGCTCGATGTTTTTTCGAATGGCGGGATGTTTCGCCGTTTCGGGATCCAGGTCCGGAGCAACGAAAACAGGACACCCCCCGACATGCGAGCCCGCGAACCCGCGCGCGAGGCGGGCGATGGTTCCAGACTCGGCGGGAGCGAAGAGAACGGCTTGCGGAACTTCCGACGGCTTCTCAACCAGTTCCGAAAACCCGGCGAAAGCCGAAGGCCCGACGAAACGCCGGACCCGAGGTTCGAGTATTATCTGTATTTCGTGCCCGGCTTCGGAGAGGCGGCTTGCGATCCGCGGCGCTTCCAGAGAGCTTGAAGACGGGCCGACGAAGAGGAGGATCAAGGCAACCCTATTCCACGCGCCGCGCCGACGAGTTCATCATCCATCTCTCGCCATCCTCCAAAAAGCTGACCGGCTGACAAGCTGAAGTGCTGACAAGCGCGATTCGCGGATTGCGAATCGCTTTACGCTACGCCTTCGTCCTCGACGGAGTCTCCGGGGGCTTCGTTGACGAAGCCATCGGCGTCGTCGCTGGTGGGGGCGTCCTCCTCCGGCTGTCTGAAGCCGACCTTGAGCTTGTCCTCGCGCAGTTCCTCGATGGCGATGCTCAAGGGGTGTTGGGAGCGGGTGTGGACCTGTGGGCCGGGGATGCCCAGCGATTCGTTCAGGCCCAGGGTCGCGGTGTATTCGTTGATCTGGCGAGCGCGCTTGGCGCCGGCTATGACGAGCCCGTAGCGCGAATCCACCTTGCCGGAATCGAGCAGTTCGTCCACCTTGAGTTCGTTGAGCATGGCTACCTCCTCAGAGGGATGTCAGGGTTGGTTACGATCTCCTGTACAAGTTTTACCATCGCGGGGCGAGATTTCTGAAGATCGTCGTTGACTATTTCGTAGTCGAACTCGTCGCGGGCGGCTATGGCGGTCTGTGCGGCGCTCATACGGAGTTGGATCGCCTCCTCCGTCTCCGTCGCCCGGCCTTCGAGCCTGCGACGGGTCTCTTCGAGGTCCGGGGCCCTCACGAAAATCATCACCGCGTCGGAGCGATTCTCCCGCACCTGCCGCGCTCCCTGGAGTTCGATGTCGAGGATGACGCTCCGCCCGGCGTCGAGAAACTCGTCGGCTTGATCCGCCGGAGTGCCGTACAAATTATCCGAGTACTCGGCCCATTCGAGGAATCTTCCTTCTTCGATCCACTCCTCGAAAGTTTCGCGGGAAAGGAAGAGATAGTCGCGGCCGTCGATTTCTCCGGGTCGGGGGTTTCGGGTCGTTGCGGAAACGGAGAACGCGAGTTCCGGCACCTCGTCGAGGGCGGCTTCGATCAAAGTCCCCTTTCCGGCCCCCGAAGGGCCGGAGACGACGATCAGGCGTCCTCGCACCCGAGTACCTTGATCAGACGGTCCCTCTGGCCGTGCGTGAGTCCATGAAGCGTCTTCGCCCGGCTGATGTGCGCCTCGCGCATGATGCGAGAGACCTTGATCCTGCCCATCCCCCGCACCGCGAGCAACATCTCCTCGACCTTCGCGCCTTTGAGTTCCTCGGAAGGATCCATGAGGAGGTCGTAGATGTCGAGGTCTCCGCTCTTGAGGTCGCGCTTCGCGGCGGCGCGAGCGAAACGAACACGATTCGCCTCTTCGAGCGCGGTGCGCCGCTCCTGAGATGTGCGTTCTGGAGCCCTCCTCAGCATTGGGCGATAAGTATATACTGCCCTTTGCCGCCCGTCATCCATGCTCGCTTCGCTCGCGCATTTCAGCAAGTCAGCTTGTCAGCCAGGCAGCTAAAGACAAAAACGGCGGGAGCCGAAGCCCCCGCCGCCGATGCCCCGGTCGAGTCCGGCCGATGGGAAGGCGAGAGGACCGTAAGAAGGGAGCCGGGAATATCCCGACTCCCGCCTTCCGGTATTCGCGCTCTTTTCAGCGTTTGACGGCGACGGCTTCGAGATAGTCGCTCGACACGACGAGTGTCTCGTCGCCGGAGGTGTTCCACCGTTCGAGGAGGTCTTCGAGGT
>JBOHBL010000544.1:0-2654 GCA_050698295.1 Rubrobacteraceae bacterium
GACATAGACGGCCTCGTCAGCGAACACAACCGCTCCGTCTTCCTCAACGAGATGGACGGCTTCGCGAGCAACGACGGCCTCCTCGTCGTAGCTTCCTCCAACCACCCCGAAAAGCTAGACGAGGCTCTGCTGAAACGCCCCTCGCGCTTCGACCGCGTCTTCCATTTGGGTTTGCCGGACCTCGAAGTCCGGGAGGAGCATTTGGGGCGTCTGTTTTCTCTGCCCGCCCTCGTCGGGCGGCTCGAGTTTCCGGAGGAGACCGCGCGTCGCGTCGCGGGGATCACGGGAGGGTTCACCCCGGCGCACATCAAAGAAGCCGTGTTGTCGGCGGCGCTGGAGTTCGCCCACGAGGAGATCGAAGAAGACTTCGAGGAGGCCGTGGTCTCTCAGGTCGAGTCGCTCCGGGCGTACCTCAAGCTCGCCGACGCGCCCGGAAAGCTCGGGGAAACACGTGTTCCGACTCGGCCCGGCTTCTGACGCTTATTATCCGCCGAGGGTCATGGAGTAGAGCCAGTAGACGAGCAGGAAGGTGAGGACGGCGATGGTCACCGAGATGAGGAGCTGGGCCCAGGTGGGCAGGCGGAGGAAGGCTTTGCCCACGGGGCGGAAGAGTTTCCTGGCCCGCACCTCGCCCCAGTCCATCAGGCGGGCGGCGGGTTTGAACTCGCCGGCGATCATGCCGAGACCCAGGAAGGCGGTGCCCCATCCGAGAACGGGCAGCCAGCCGAAGAGAGCGGAGAGGACTATGAGGGTGAGTCCCCCGAAGATGTAGAAGAGCTTCACCGGGTGGAAGCGGCCCCGGCCCTTGCTCTGATGGTAACGATAGCGGTCCCGGAAACGATGACCGGGATGGCTGCTCGCGAAACGCCGCCAACTCTTCTTTATGCGTTCGATCATGGCTTCTGGTCTACATCCTCGGCGCGTCGTAACTAAACACGCACGAAAAGATACCACAGCTTGCATCCCGGCAAGCGGAAAAGTAGATTGCGCGGGGAGAACCAAGCGAACAGGGGAGGGAAACTTGTCAGAGATCAAACGCCGCTCGTGGGCCGAGCCGTTCAAAATAAAAGTGGTCGAATCGCTGAAGACGACGAGCCGACAAGAACGCGAGCGAGCGATATCCGAAGCAGGATGCAACACGTTCCTCCTCCGCTCCGAGGACGTGTACATCGACCTCCTCACAGACTCCGGCACGAACGCGATGAGCGACAGGCAGTGGGCGGGAATGATGCTCGGCGACGAAGCCTACGCCGGAAGCAAGAACTACTACAGCCTGGAGACCGCCGTCGCCAAACACTACGGCTACCCGTATCTGGTCCCAACCCATCAAGGCCGGGGCGCCGAGAACATCGTCTCCCAGGTCCTTATCGAAAAGGGCGACTTCATCCCCGGCAACATGTACTTCACGACGACCCGCGAGCATCAGGAACGCGCCGGAGGGACCTTCGTGGACGTCATCATCGACGAGGCCCACGACCCATCGAGCGAGCATCCCTTCAAGGGAAACGTGGACCTGCGAAAACTCGAAGCCCTCATCGAGCGCGTCGGCGCGGACAAAGTGCCCTACATAAGCGTCGCCGCGACGGTGAACATGGCCGGGGGACAACCGATTTCGATGCAAAACCTGCGCGAGGCGCGCGAGCTGACGCGGCGTCACGGCATAAAGGTCGTTCTCGACGCGACGAGAGCGGCCGAGAACGCCTGGTTCGTCAAGCACAGGGAAGAAGGATACGAAGAGAAGACCATCGTCGAGATCCTGCGCGAGACGTGTTCGTATTCCGACGCCGCCACGGTGAGCGCGAAAAAGGACCTCCTCGTGAACATCGGCGGCTTCCTGGCGACTTTTGATGAAGGAATTTTCGAGGAGGCGCGAAATTTGGTCGTCGTCTACGAGGGGCTTCACACCTACGGCGGCATCGCCGGACGCGACATGGAGGCGATGGCGAGGGGCATCGAAGAGATGGTCGAGTACGACTACCTCCATTCCAGGATCGGTCAGGTCGAATACGTCGGCGAGAAGCTGATGGAGGCGGGAATACCCATCGTCAGGCCCATCGGTGGACATGCCATCTTCCTCGATGCTAAGGGTTTCTTTCCGGATATGACCCAGGATCACTTCCCGGCGCAGACCCTCGCCGCCGAGATCTACCTCGACTCCGGAGTTCGGGCTATGGAGCGCGGCGTCGTCTCGGCGGGAAGAAACAAAGAGAGCGGCGAACACAACTACCCGAGGCTGGAGCTCGTCCGCCTCACCTTCCCGCGCCGCGTCTACACGCAGGCCCACTGCGACGTGACGGTCGAGTCCATCGCGGACGTGTGGGAGAGAAGAGACGAAGTGCGCGGTTTGAAAATGGTCTACGAGCCGAAATACCTGCGTTTCTTCCAGGCGAGGTTCGAGAGGCTGTGAAGCGGCGGATGATAGACTTCTATTTTCGGAAGGAGGCGTACGATGGCTGAGTTGGCGGAGCGCATCACGGCGGATCCGGAGCAGTGCGGCGGGAGGCCGTGCATCCGGGGCATGAGGATACGGGTGAGCGACGTTCTGGACCTTCTGGCGAACGGTCTGTCTCCGCAAGAAATCCTCGAAGAGATGCCCGACCTCGAACTCGAAGACATCCGCGCGAGCCTCCGGCTCGCAAGTCGGCGCCTCGATC
>JBOHBL010000545.1:0-1498 GCA_050698295.1 Rubrobacteraceae bacterium
CCTCGAAGCCGAGCGGGTCGTCGGTCATGAGGCCATAGTCGCGCTCCCGGAACGTCCCGGAGTCGGAGAGGAGGCGTATCCGGTCGGTGGCGGGGAGCGGATAATGATGCTCGCAGTTCGGGCAAACGTTGAAACGGGCGCGGAGGTCTTTCTCGTAAATCGGCTGGTTGCAACTGTCGCACTTCGTGAACACGCCGTCCATCGCCGGGACCCCGCTCTCGGTCTCCGGCACGACGCGGGCGTACTCCCGCCGCCTGTTCAGCCAGTTACGGATGCCGCCCCCTCGCCCCGGCGGACGAACTTTCCGACATCGCGCCCCGCACTCTTCCGAGCCACTCCCCCGCCGCCCTCGGGCCGCCTTCCTCGACGATCTCCATCAATTTGCTCCCGATGATGACGCCATCGGCCTCCCTCGCCGCCTCCGCCGCCGTCTCGGGGGAGCCGATCCCGAACCCGAGCGCCGCCGGAGCCGATGTTTTCCCTTTCACCCGCCGAAGAAGCTCCACCGCCCCCGGCGGAAGCTCGCCCCTCGCCCCCGTCACCCCGGCCACCGAGACGCAATAAACGAAGCCCGTCGCCGCGGCTCCGATCTCATCGAGCCGCGAATCGGTCGAAGTCGGAGCCGCCATCGGACAAAACGAAACCCCCGCCTTCGCCGAAAGCTCCGAGAATTCCCCCGACTCGTCCATCGGGAGATCGGGGATGATGAGGCCGGATACGCCCGCATCCGAGGCTTCAGCGAGGAATCTTTCGACGCCTCGGGAGAAGATGACATTGTAATAAATGAGGAACGCGACCGGGACGCGCCCCGCGAACCCCGAAGCGAGTTCGAGGCAATATTCGAGGTCAGCGCCGTTTTCGAGAGCCAGTTTCGTCGTGCCTTGAACCACGGGGCCGTCGGCGAGCGGGTCTGAGAATGGAACCCCAATCTCCAAGATGTCCGCCCCGGCTTCGATGTACGCCTCCCCCACTTCCTTCGCCCCTTCGAGCGACGGATACCCGCCCGTGAGATACGGCATGAGCGCGACCCGCCCATCCCCGAAAGCCGAGGAAATCCCGAGCTTTTCAGACACCGAGAGCCTCCGCCGCCGCCTCGACATCCTTGTCGCCGCGCCCCGAGAAGTTCACGACTAGGTTCCTTCCCGGCCCGAGTTCTTTGGCGATCTTCTCCGCGTGGAAAAGAGCGTGCGCCGTCTCGAGAGCCGGAATGATCCCCTCGGCCCGCGAACACAATGTGAAGGCTTCGAGGGCCTCGGCGTCGGTGACGGAGACGTACTCGGCTATTTTCTCGTCCTTGAAATACGCATGCTCCGGCCCGGTCCCGGGATAGTCGAGTCCCGCCGAGACCGAATACGCCTCCACGATTTGCCCGGCTTCGGTTTGAAGCACATAGCTTTTCGAGCCATGCAAAACGCCGAGCTTCCCTTCTCCGAGGGACGCGCCGTGCTTCCCCGACTCGATGCCCATTCCCGCCGCCTCCACCCCGACGAGCCGGACG
>JBOHBL010000546.1:0-2361 GCA_050698295.1 Rubrobacteraceae bacterium
GCGTCCTTCAGAAGCACTTTCGGATCGCAGTGCGCGCTTCCCGGATAGCCTCCGGTCCCGATCTCCACCGCCTCGCACCCGGCCTCCCTAACGTAGTCCAGGGCTTCTTCGAGCGACCGGTCGGCCAGAAGCGTCATGAAAATCCCAACCTTCAAGCAGTCCTCCAATTCATCCCTTGAGCCCTCCGGCGGTGAGACCGCTGATAAAGCGGCGCTGCAGGAACAGGAACAGCACCACTATCGGCAGGATTATGATCAGCCCGGCGGCGCTGGTGAGGCCCCAGTCAGTGCTGAACTGGCTCTGGAAAGCCAGAAAGCTGGTCGTTACGGGCTTCAGGTTGTCGTCCTGGATAAAGGTGACGGCGAAGAAGAACTCGTTCCAGGCCGCGAGCCCGGAGACGAGCGCGACGGTCAGAAATCCCGGCCAACTGAGCGGCAGCACGACGCGCAGCAGTATCTGCAGCTCGCTCGCGCCGTCTATTCGGGCGGCTTCCTCGAAGTCGCGCGGCAGGGCGACCAGGTACGAGCGCAACAGCAGCGTCGCGAACGGCAAGAAGATGGCCCAGTAGATGACGATGAGTCCGAAGAGGGTGTTCGTGAGTTGCAGTGCGCTACACAGGAAGAACAGCGGTACCAGGAAGAGCTGGAACGGCACGGCGCTCGCCACGAACAGGTACAGGAGAACGGCGTCGGAGCCTGGGAGATCCAGGCGGGCGATCGCGTAGGCGGCCGTCCCCGCGATGACGCACACGCCCGCGACGGTCCCAACGGTGAGGATGGCGCTGTTCACCATGGTCGTGGCGAAGTTGCCCTGCGCCCAGGCGTTGGGGAAGTTCTCGAAGACGGGGGAGAGCGGCGGGCCCAGGGGGTTTCGCCCTATCTCGGCGATAGTCTTGAGGGCGTTGAACGCGAGGAGCGCCAGCGGCCCGAGGGCGAAGAGCGCCAGGAATATGAGAACCAGGTAGTAGGGGATCTTCGACGGCTCGCGGCGCGCGGCGGCTCTCAAACCTCCCACCCCCTTCGGCGCAGGAAGATGAAGACCAGCACGATCAGGCCGCTGACGAAGCTCAGGCCCAGCCCCATGGCCGCGGCATATCCGGCCTCGAAGCGCTCGAAGGCCTCCTTGTACATGAGGGTGCCAACGACCTCGCTCGCGCCCGCCGGCCCGCCCCGGGTGATGATGTAGACGTAGTCGAAGACGAGCAGCGAGTTGATGATCGTCATCAGCACGACGAAGACCAGCGTTGGTTGGATCCCGGGCAGCGTGACGTTGAGAAATTGCTGCCAGCGCCCCGCTCCGTCTATCTTGGCGGCCTCGTAGAGCTGCGCGTCCACCGATTGCAGGGCGGTCAAAAACAGCAGCACGACGAAGCCCCACCAGGCCCAGTTGTTGACGAAGGCTACCGACGGCAGCGCGAGACGCTCGCTGCCGAAAAAGGAGACCCCGTCGAGGAACGGGACGCCGAAGGACGCCAGCGCCGACCCGACGCCCCGGTCCGGGTCAAGGATGTTCTGCCACAGCGCCGCGTTCACCACGCTCGCCACGACGTAGGGCACGAAGTACACAACCCGGAAGATCATCTGGAAGCGCGTTATCTGCGAGAGCAGGAACGCCCCGAGAAGGCCCATGGATATAGGTACGGTGAGAAAGATGATGGTCCAGAGGACGTTGTGCCACATCGCGAGGTAGAAATCTCCGTCGGCGAGTATGTCCCGGTAGTTTTGCAGGCCGACGAACTCGGCGGGTCCGATCCCCGACCACTCCGTGAGGGAGTAGTAGATGGTCGCCGCCGAAGGACCCAGGATGACGAGGACGTTGACGACCGCGAGCGGGAGCATGAATGTCCAGGCCAGCATCCGGCGGCGCTTCCGCAAGCCTCCCGGAGCTCGTTTCGGGGCCGTTTCCGGGGCCGCGGCGGTCCGCACTCCCCCGGGTTGGTCGACATCCATCAGGCGCTCCCCGGCTCGATGATCTTGGGCACCGCTCCCTCCTCGCGGTCTTCGTTGAACACCTCGGCCAGCCCCGAGCAGTACTCGGCGGGCGTCATGTCCCCGGCCAAGACCTTTTGTATCTCCTCGTAGATGTACACCCTCGACTTGGCCGGCCAGAAGGTCCACGCGGTGTAGCCGAAGTTGCCCTGCCCCGTGGCCTGGCTCAGCGAAATGAGTTGCCGCTCCACGCGGGGGTCCATGCTGGAGGGGAAATCTCCCTCCTCGAACGGCAGGGGCGCGTTGAACGCGGCCGGCACGTCGGCCATCCACTCGGCGCTCCGCTCCTTGTCGGCGACGAGGTAGTCGATGAACGCCGCAGCCCCGTCAGCGTTCCGGGCGCGGCGGTTGACAGACAGGGTGGACCCTATCC
>JBOHBL010000547.1:0-1521 GCA_050698295.1 Rubrobacteraceae bacterium
CTTCGAGGCGATTCGCAAGAAGACTTCTCGTCTAGGCGGCCGACTCGCCGATCTCTCGTACGCTAACCCCTATGGCGGAGTACAGGAGCAGGCCAGAGCGGTCCTTCGGGAGACGCTCGATACAGAGCGCCTCCTCGACCTGCAGTACTCGCCGTTCGGCGGCCAGACGCAAGCTCGCCGGATGGTGGCTGACTCCTTGAGAGAGAGCCATGGCCTTCACTTCACCTTCAGCGACGTGGTGCTCACCCCGGGCGCGATGGCGGGCTTGCAGCTCGCCCTCCGGGTTGCCGGCCGCCCGGGCGATGAGGTGGTGATACCCGTTCCGTGCTGGCTGGACTACCCGTTGTACGCGCGGTCGCTGGGGCTGGTCCCCGTCATGGTCCCGCTGGCGCAGAAGACCTTCGATATCGACCTAGAGGCGGTGGCTGAGGCGATCTCCGAGAGGACCTGTGCCGTCCTCTTTAGCCAGCCAGCGAATCCAACCGGTCGAAGCTACGGATCTACGACCTTGAGCGAGCTGGCGGAGGTGATCGGCCAGGCCGAGCATCGCCTTGGTCACCAGGTAACCCTCATCGCCGACGAGACGCACCGGGATTTCACCCTCGACGGCGAGTTTCAGAGCCCTTGCGCCTTCTGGGATCGGACGGTCCTCGTGTACTCCTTTGGTAAGTACCACTTCATGCAAGGTCAGAGGCTCGGCTACGTAGCGGTCTCTCCCAACCATCCGTCCCGCCGGCGTCTAGCCGAGGAGCTGGTACTGTGGACCCGTATCACCGGATTTGCTACTCCCACCTCGCTGATGCAACGGGCCGTACCCCGGTTACTGTCTCTCCGTTATCCCCAGGAATGGCTGGTCGGGTGGCGGCAGCGCTTCGTCGAGGGACTCCGAGCCGAGGGTTACGGCGTGGCGCCTCCTGAAGCCACTATGTTCGTCTACGCACAGATCCCCTCGGCGTATGACGACGACTTTGAGTTCGTCGAAGATCTCGCCGCAGCGGGCCTTCTGGTCCTTCCCGCGCTGGTCTTCCACCACCGCGGTTACTTCCGCCTTTCACTCACCGGGTCCGAGCAGATGCTCGAGCAAGCCCTATCGATCCTCGGGCGGTTCTCGCGATGAAGTCCGTTCGTCTCCTGGGACAACTGGACCCCAACTTTGCCTGGGATGGAAACCGGCTCCAGGGGCCATCAGATCTCCGGCCGGGGTCTGATCTCCCCTTAAATCTTAGAGGTGCTGCGGCCTCCGTGGAGGCGGGGCCCTCCGGGACGTGGCGTCTCCTCAGGGACCCTCTCGGGATCAACAAGCTCTTCTGGGCAAAGGACGCGGAGGCGGCAATTCTCGTGGCTGCTCGCCCGTATCTTCTGGTCGAGGCTGGCTGTTCCTTCGAGGAGATTCGAGCGATACCCGCGGGAAGCGTGGTCGACCTTCTGCCGGGCGACTCCTTGGAGCGATCTCTGGTCCCAAATTCCTGGTTCGTGCCCCAGGAAGAGGGCCCTGATGTGGAGGCGCTTGCCGGGTGGATC
>JBOHBL010000548.1:0-11539 GCA_050698295.1 Rubrobacteraceae bacterium
CTCGCAGAATTCTTCGGCGGCTTTTTCTGGAACGGCCTCCGCAGGCTTCGATGACTCCTCCTCGGCGAACCGTCGCAGCGCGGAGAACGCGGAGGAAGTCCCCCTTTTGTCCCGCCCGACCATCAGCCCGCCGCCTCCGGGGCCGCAATCTTCACGATGCCCTCATCGCTCACGAGAAGTGGTATCGGCTCCATATGCAGCCGCGGATCGTCGAGACTTCTCCCGGCCCGACGCGCGTCATAGCGGCGCTCGCACCCCGGACAGCTCAATTCGTCTCCTTTCAGATCGCTCCCTTCCAGCGACCCTCCGCATCCGGGACAGAAGTCGCGATAGGCGAAATAGTCGTCCCCGATCCTCACAAAAAACACCGGCTCGCCGGAGATGTCCTTCGCGAGCGTCCCGCCGCCGGAGAGTTGCGGCAACCCCCCGACGACCATCCACGAAGCCCCGTTTTCCTCCGGCTTCTTTTTCTTCTTCCGCAGCGTGGGTCCGGCGACGATGTTCGGAGCCGGTTCGGCGACGCCCTCGGCCTCGATGCCTTCGATGTCCGGGGCGGCTTTCTGGATGGCCTCCTCTATCGCGAGCTTGAGCGTCATCGTCGAGGACGGGCAGCCGTTGCAGCTTCCCTCCATCCGCAGCCGCGCCACTCCCCCTTCGATCCCGAGCAACTCCACGTTTCCGCCGTGGGATTGCAGGTACGGACGCACCTCTTCGAGCGCCCCGGCCACACGAGATTCGAGGTCGAGCGGATGCAGCCCGTGAAGGAGGAGAAGGTGTGAGATCAGCTCGTCATCGGCGAAGGCTCTAAAAGCCCGCTCGCGGTTCTCGCCGTCGGCGACGACCTCCATCAAGCGCGCAAGCCCCTCGCCGTAAAGGTCGAGAAGGACGCCCACGACCTCCGCGGCTTTGGCTCTGGCGCGAGGGTCTTCGAGGGATTCGACCTCTTCGAGCAGCGTCTCCATCCGAGCGACGCGCTCTTGCAATTCCCGATCCTCCAGAAGCATATGCCAACCTTTCTAAAAACAGGGAGTGGGGAGGCACTCGCTCCGCTCGTTTGGGGAGTGGGAAGTAGTTTTTGCTTTTCCCCACTCCCCACTCCCTATCTCCCTACTCCCCGTAGTTATGAGCGAAGCGACCCTACCCCGCGTACTCCACGCCGCCCATGGTCGGGGAGTGGAGCTTCTTGAGCGTCTTGCCTTTGCCGAGGTACATGTGCACCCCGCACGGCAGGCACGGGTCGAAGCTGCGAACGGCACGCATGATGTCTATGCCCTTGAAGTTGTCCGGGCCATTCTCCTCGAAGATGGGCATTCCGGCCACCGCGTCCTCGTATGGACCGGGCGTCCCGTACGAGTCGGTGGGAGAGCCGTTCCACGGCGTCGGCGGATACGGGTGGTAGTTGGCGATCTTGCCGTCCCGTATGACCATGTGGTGCGAAAGCACCCCGCGCACCGCCTCGTGGAAGCCGCACCCGATGCCCTCGTCGGGGACCTCGAATTCCTGGAAGGTCTTCGTCTCTCCGGCATGCACCAGTTCGAGCGCCTTCTCCAGGAAATAGAACGCCGAGGCCGCCGAATAGGCTATGAAGTAAATTCTCGCCCGGTCGCGCTCGATGGCGTTCGACCACTCGGGGATCTTCCACTCAAAGCGCGTCTCGGGCATGGCGGCGGTCTTCGGGAGGTTTATCTCCACGCTGCTCCCGGTCGCCTTGACGCCGCCCCCGAGCGCGGACTGGATGTCCACCATCCCGGCGAGCGCCGTGGTCCACAACCGCGCCAACGCCCCGCCTCCGGTGTCGAGCGCGAGGAAGTCCCCGGTGCGCTTGTCGTGCCAGCGCGGACTCATGACCCAGCTATAGTTTCCGCCCTCGAGGTCGCGCTTCTGCGGCTTGGGAATGGTCGTCTGGTTCCACGGATGCCGCCGGTCCACGGGATTACCCAATGGGTCGTGGGTGACGAACATCTCCTCGTTCTGCCAGTCCTCGTAGTACGAGGAGCCGAGCATGATGCGTATGCCGAGGTTTATGTCCACGAGGTTCGTCGTGACCAACTCGCCGTCCACGACGACGCCGGGGGTGACGAACATGGCCTTGCCCCACTCGTCCATGTGGCGATACTGATAGTCGCACACGTCCGGGTCCTGAAAAGAACCCCAGCAACCGAGAAGTACGCGCCTCCGTCCGACTTCCTCGTAGCCGGGAAGCGCCTCGTAGAAGAAGTCGAAGAGGTCGTCGTTCATAGGCACGATCGTCTTCACGAAGTCGAGGAATCGCATGAGGCGTGTGAGGTAGTCGGTGAAAAGCTGCGGCGTGGGGACCGTTCCGGTGCCGCCGGGATACAGCGTGGAGGGGTGGACGTGGCGGCCTTCCATCAGGCAGAACATCTCGCGGGTGAGCCGGCTCATCACGAGGGATTCTTTATATTTCTCGCCCGTGAAGGGGTTGAAGGCGCGCATGATGTCGCCGATGGTAGTGTAGCCGTGGATGTTCGCGTTCGGGGCGGGCGTGTCGTTCGCGCGCTCCAGAAGACTTGGATTTGTATCTCCGACCATCTGTTCGCAGAAGTCCACGAAGACGAGGTTGTCCTGGAAGATACAGTGGTCGAACATGTACTCGGCGGCCTCGCCGAGGTTGTAGATCCACTCCGCCATAGGCGGCATCGCTATCCCGTACGCCATGTTCTGCGCGTACACCGAACACGTGGCGTGGTTATCTCCGCAAATCCCGCAGATGCGGCTGGTGATGAAGTGGGAGTCGCGGGGGTCCTTGCCCTTCATGAAGACGCTGTAGCCGCGGAAGATGGAGGAGGTGCTCTTGCACTCGACGACTTCGCTGTTGTCGAAGTCTATCTTCGTGTAAATGCCGAGGTTCCCGACGATGCGCGTGATCGGGTCCCACGACATCTCGACCAGGTTTCTGGCTTCCGGCCTGACTTCCTCTCGTATAGCCACTTAGCTCCTCCTTCCCGCCGACCACCGCGGATCGTAGCCGGTGGTGAGTTCGCCGCGGTTGTGACGCCACTTGGGTTCTTTGTTGACGGTTTTGTTCGTGATGCTCCGGAGCTTGCGTATGACCGTCCCGTATGTCTTCGAGAAGGTCGAGGAGAGCGTCCCTCCCGGCGGCTCGTCCATGAAGGGCATGAACTTGTCCGGGAAGCCGGGCATCGTGCACCCGATGCATATGCCGCCCACGTTGGGGCATCCGCCGAGCCCGTCCATCCAGCCGCGCTTGGTCACGTTGCAGTTGACAACCGGTCCCCAGCAGCCGATCTTGACCTGACACTTGGGCGAGTTGTAGTCCAGCGCGAAGTCGCCCTGCTCGTAGTATCCCGCCCGGTCACAGCCCTCGTGCACGGTTTTGCCGAACAACCACGTCGGACGGAGTTGCTCATCGAGCGGGATCATGGGCGAAAGCCCCGCCGCCTGGTACAAAAGCCACGTCACGGTTTCCATGAAGTTGTCCGGCTGCACGGGACAGCCCGGCACGTTGACGATGGGGATGCCCGCCACCGAGCGGAAGTTCCACCCGAGGTAGTCGGCGAGGCCCATGCAACCGGTCGGGTTTCCGGCCATCGCGTGTATGCCGCCGTATGTCGCGCACGTCCCGGCGGCAACCACCGCCCACGCCTTTGGCGCAAGCTGGTCTATCCACCAGTTGATGGTCTGCGGCTCGCCGGTGGCCGGGTCGTTGCCGAAGGAGGTCCAGTACCCGTCGCCGTTTATGTTCTCGTTGGGGATCGAACCCTCGATCACGAGCACGAACGGAGCATCGAGGTCGTCCTCCAGAGCCTGACGGAAGGGCCTGAGGAACTCCTCCCCGCCCAGCGAGGGATGAAGCACCTTGTTGTGCAGATTCACCTTCGGAATCCCCGGAATGTTGCCGAGCAACACGTCCTCGATGCTCGGGAGACTCGCCGCCGTTATGGAGACAGAATCGCCGTCGCAACTCATCCCCTCCGAGATCCACAGTATGTGAACCTCCTCAACCCCGCTGGCCGTCGTCTGAGTCTCAGTCACAACCCGCTCCTCCTTCCCTTTCCACCTTGCTTCTCTCTACGCCCTCGCAGCTTTGAAAAGAAACACCCCTTTCACACGATATATATCAACCAGAACAAGCGAACCACTCCATATCCGCCGACTCTCAAGAACTCCCTTTCCCCGACAGTTCTTGAGAAGCATTCTCGATATTCCTGAGAAACATTCTCAATACTTCAAGCAACGTCCGGCACGGGCCGTCACGCGCTCACCGACCTCATTTTTCCAGAAACTCCTCACAATCCCTCGCCGCCCTTTACGGCTAGTAGTTTTGATAGCATACCAACCTTCCAGCCAACTGTAAACCCGGTCCCGGCGCGACGCCGCTAATTTTCCACGCCGGGCGCGGGTTCGAAGTTCGGCGGAAAGTCGCTTCCCAGCCACTCGCGCCATTCCTCGACGCCCTGTCCCGCGCGAGCGCGAGGACGGCGGGTAAAATGACTGTGAATGATTCGAGGATTGGAGAATACGATGGAAGTTAGGCGCGCGTTTGACCGCATCACCTTCAATCCCGACATTATGGGGGGACGGGCCTGTATCCGGGGGATGCGCATACCGGTTTCGGTGATCGTCGGGCAGATCGCCCACGAGGCCACGCGCGACGGGATCCTGGACGACTACCCCGATCTGGAGCGCGAAGACATCCGGCAGGCTCTCGAGTACGCCGCCTGGCTGGCACAAGAACAGGTACAGAGTCTGTAGCCCAAAGCGGTGCGCTTCCTTGCCGACATGGGAGTATCGCAAAGAGTGGTATCGTGGCTCAGGGAGCAAGGCCATGAGGCAGTTCATTTGAGAGATGAAGGGCTTCAGAGATCGCCGGACAGAGAAATCTTCAGGAAGGCGATAGCCGGGGATCGAGTCATTCTGACTTTCGATCTCGATTTTGGGGAGATCGCCGCCCTCTCGGAGGGCGAGAAGTGCGGCGTCGTCATCTTCCGACTACGAAACACCACGACACCGCATGTGATCTCAAGGTTGGATTCGGTCCTGGCAGCCTCCTCTTCCCGCCTCGCG
Source organism: Rubrobacteraceae bacterium (assembly GCA_050698295.1). GTDB lineage: Bacteria > Actinomycetota > Rubrobacteria > Rubrobacterales > Rubrobacteraceae > JACCWD01. Next base: position 5,047 of record JBOHBL010000548.1, read on the forward strand.
GAGGGAGCGGTGGTGGTTATCGAAGAAACGCGGCACCGGATACGAAGTCTGCCGATCGGCGAAGGTTAAGCTCTCTCAGAATTGCTCTCTGACAGGAAGTCGCTTCCCCAGCCACTCGCGCCATTCGTCCACACCCTGCCCCGCGCGGGCGCTGGCGAGGATGCGCTCTACACCAGAGCGGAACATGAGCGGGTACTTGAGAGGCTTTTCCTCGCCCTCGGTGATCGAACAGACCATCACGCGGGCGTCCTCGCCGACCCTGAACTCCGCCGGGCACGCCAGGTTGCCTACGTTCCTATGTCGTTCAGCGGGAGCGGGAAGAGGCGTCAGCGCCCGCGACCGGGATCGCCAGGGACTCGGCTATGGCCTCCCTGGTTGCGGCGTCCGCCAGGAACCGGAGAAACGTTTCGACGACCGGGCGCCCGGGACCACCCCCGGGGTAGAGAGCGTACCACCGGCGCAGGGGCAGTTCCTCCTTGAGGTCGATCTCTTTCAGCAGGCCCATCGCGAGCTCCAGCGCCACCGCCTGACGCGGAAGCAGAGACACCCCGAGCCCGGCCCGCACGGACTGCTTGATCGCACCGTTGGACCCGATGGTCATCGTGGGAGGTTGTATCCCCTTCTCCGCCAGCAGGTTCCGCACGAAGATCCTGGTCCCGGAGCCGTTCTCCCGCAACAGCCACGTCGCCCCTTCCAGCTCCGCGAAAGAGAGCCCGCGGCGGGCGGCCAGATCGTGATCGGGCGCGGCCACGACCACGAGCTCGTTGTCCAGGAAGGGCGTCCCCTCGAGCTCGCCGCTCTCCGGCGGGCTCCCCCCTATCCCCACGTCGGCCCGACGCAGCTCGACCCGCCGAAACACCCCCGCGCGGTTGCTCACCTCCAGGCGAATGTCCGCCCGCGGGTGCCGGAGCCGGAAAGCCCGGATCACGGGCGGGACGATATACTCCCCGGCCGTGTTGACGGCCGCTATGCTCAACTCCAGACGCTCCGGGTCGGCGGCGTCGAGGGCGGCCCTCCGTCCCTCCTCGAGAAGCCCCAGGGCGCGCGAAGCGAACGGGACGAGCGCAGCGCCGGCCGCCGTGAGCCTGACCCCCCGCCCGTAACGCTCGACGAGCTTCGCCCCGACCTCCCTCTCCAGCGCCGATATCGCCCCCGAGACCGACGGCCGCGTCACCACAAGCTGCTCGGCGGCACCCTTGATCGAACCCTCGCTCCGTACCGCCAGGAAGGTTCGTAACTGTGCAACCGTTATAGCCATTCGCCCGAGTCTAACATCGTAATAGACGATAAATAGGTGAATACCTAATTATTACATCGAAAAAATGATTTGTGTAACGAGTATCACCGGTGTAGGGTAGGTTTGAGACAAGTCGTACAGGCGGGATCCAGGAGAGTGTCATGACGGAGACCTTGAGGGGAGCGGAGCGCTACAAGGCGGGCGTCATCCCCTACGCGAAGATGGGTTACTGGGAGGCTGACTACGAGCCCAAGCCGACGGATATCATCGCTCTGTTCCGCATCACGCCGCAGGAGGGTGTGGACCCTGTGGAGGCGGCGGCGGCGGTAGCGGGCGAGTCCTCGACGGCCACGTGGACCGTGGTCTGGACGGACCGCCTGACGGCGGCGGACCTCTACCGGGCGAAGGCCTATCAGGTCGACCCGGTACCGGGGGCCGAGGGGCAGTACTTCGCCTACATAGCCTACGACTATGATTTGTTCGAGGAAGGCTCCATCGCCAACCTGACGGCTTCGATCATCGGCAACGTCTTCGGCTTCAAGGCGCTCAAGGCCCTGAGGCTGGAGGACATGTACTTCCCGCCCGCCTACCTCAAAACCTTCCAGGGACCGCCGACGGGCCTGGTGGCGGAGAGGGAGCGGTTGGACAAGTTCGGCCGGCCCCTGCTCGGGGCGACCACCAAGCCCAAGCTCGGGCTCTCGGCCCGGAACTACGGGCGGGTCGTCTACGAGGCTTTAAAAGGCGGGCTCGACTTCGTCAAGGACGACGAGAACATCAACTCGCAGCCGTTCATGAAGTGGCGGGAGCGGTACCTGTACTGCATGGAGGCCGTGAACCGGGCCTCGGCGGCCACGGGCGAGGTCAAGGGGCATTACCTCAACGTCACGGCGGCGACTATGGACGAGATGATCGCGCGCGCCGAGTTTGCTAAAGAACTCGGCAGCGTCATCGTCATGATCGACCTCGTCATCGGCTACACCGCCATCCAGACGATGAGCAAGTGGTGCCACGAGAACGACATGATCCTGCACCTGCACAGGGCGGGCCACGGCACGTACACTCGGCAAAAGACCCACGGCATCAGCTTCCGGGTCATCTCGAAGTGGATGCGGATGGCGGGCGTGGACCACATCCACGCCGGCACGGTCGTCGGGAAGCTGGAGGGCGACCCGAACATGGTAGCAGGCTACTACAACGTCTTGAGGGAATCGCACCTCCACCAGAACTTCCAGCAGGGCATCTTCTTCGACCAGGACTGGGCGTCGTTGAAGAAGGTCATGCCGGTCGCCTCGGGCGGCATCCACGCCGGACAGATGCACCAGCTACTCCAGTACCTGGGCGAGGACGTGGTGTTGCAGTTCGGCGGCGGTACCATCGGCCACCCGGACGGCATACAGGCCGGAGCGACGGCGAACCGCGTCGCGGTGGAGGCCATGATCCAGGCCCGCAACGAGGGCCTGGACTTCGTGAACGAGGGACCGGAGATCCTGCAGGACGCCGCCAGGTGGTGCGGGCCGCTGGGCGTCGCGCTGGATTTGTGGAAGGACATCACCTTCGACTACGCCTCCACCGACACCGCCGACTTCGTGCCCACCGAGACGCCGGGCGCGTAGGGGAGAGGAGACAGAGAGATGAAGATCACTCAGGGGACGTTCTCGTTCCTGCCGGAGCTGACGGACGAGCAGATAAAGGCGCAGATAGAGTACGCGCTGGAGCAGGGCTGGGCGGTCAACGTCGAGTACACCGACGATCCGCACCCGCGCAACACCTACTGGGAGATGTGGGGCCTGCCGATGTTCGACCTCCGCGACCCGGTGGGCGTCATGGAGGAGGTGCGGGCCTGCCGCGAGGCTCACCCGAACCACTACGTCAGGGTCAGCGCCTTCGACTCCACCCGCGGCTGGGAGACGGTGCGGCTCTCCTTCATCGTCAACCGTCCCGAGCACGAACCGGGCTTCCATCTGCTGCGCCAGGAGGTCGATGGACGCCGGATCCGCTACACCATCGAGAGCTACGCGGTCGCCGGCAAACCGGAGGGCGAGAGGTATGGAGACTGAACGACGATACTCTTTCGGCGCCCGGCCGGAAGAACCGGCGCCCGAGGCTACCGAAGAGCAGGCTCAGGAGGAGCCCGTTCCCCACGTCCCGAACGACGCGCCCGTCGACATAGAGGGGGCTTTTCGTGATTCGAACGTCCAGGAGGTTTTGGACAAGCTCGACCGGGAGCTGGTCGGGCTCAAGCCGATCAAGACCCGCATAAAGGAGACGGCGGCTCTGCTGCTCGTCGACCGGGTGAGGAGGGACGTGGGCCTGCCGGCGGCCGTGCCGAGCCTGCACATGTCCTTCACCGGCAACCCCGGCACGGGCAAGACGACGGTCGCTTTACGGATGGCCGAGATCCTGCACCGCCTGGAGTACATCCGCAAGGGCCATCTCGTATCGGTCACGCGCGACCAGCTCGTCGGACAGTACATCGGCCACACCGCTCCGAAGACCAGGGAGGTGTTGAAGAAGGCGATGGGCGGGGTGCTGTTCATCGACGAGGCTTACTACCTGCACCGTCCCGAGAACGAGCGGGACTACGGTTCGGAGGCCATAGAGACTCTCTTGCAGGTCATGGAGAACCAGCGGGACGACATCGTGGTGATCCTGGCCGGCTACAAGGACCGGATGGACCGCTTCTTCGAGAACAACCCGGGGATGCACTCGCGCGTCGCCCACCACATGGACTTCCCGGACTACACGGCGGAGGAGCTGCTCGAGATCTCCAGGCTCATGCTGGAGGAGCAACAGTACCGCTTCAGCCCCGAAGCGGAGGAAACCTTCAGGGAGTACATCGCGCTGCGGATGCAGCGGCCGAACTTCTCCAACGCCCGCAGCGCGCGCAACGCGCTCGACCGCGCCCGCCTCAGGCAGGCGAATCGCCTCTTCGCCGGCGGCGGGAAGGGGCTCACGAAGAGGGACCTCATGACCATCGAGCCGGAGGACATCCGCGCGAGCCGGATTTTCACGGAGGACATCCCCGATGAACGTTGAGACGGGCGGGAACACCGCTGCCGACGGGCGGCCGGAAGAGCGGTTGACGCTCCCGCTTTTCGAGGCCAGCAGCCTGCGGCGAGCCAGGAAGGAGATCACATGCCACGTCCGGTCATGGTCGGGATAGTCGGAGATTCGGCGGCGGGGAAGACGACCGTCACCCGCGGATTGGTGCGGGCGCTCGGGGAGGAGAACGTCACCCACGTCTGCACCGACGACTACCACAAGTACGACCGCAAGCAGCGCGCCGAGAGGAACATCACGCCGCTGCACCCGGAGTGCAACTACGTGGACATCATGGAGCGCCACCTGAACGACCTGCGGGAGAGCTGCGCTATTCTGAAGCCCGTCTACCAGCACAAGGACGGAACCTTCGGCCCGCCGGTCTACGTCGAGCCCAAGCGCTTCACGATCATCGAGGGTCTTCTGGCCTTCCACACCCGCGAGATGAGGGATGTCTTCGACATCCGGATCTTCCTCGACCCGCCGGAGGAGCTGCGGCGCAAGTGGAAGGTCGCGCGGGACACCACGAAACGGGGATACACCACCGACAAGGTGCTCGCGGAGCTGGACCGCAGGGAACCCGACTCGGCGGCGTTCATCCGGCCCCAGAAACAGTACGCGGACCTCGCGGTCGCGTTCCAGCCGGCGGAGGGCCGCGACCAGGACGAACTGGACGCCATGATAACCATGCAGCCGGGGTTGCCGCACCCCGACCTCTCCTCCGTGATAGACGGCGGCTCGGACGGCCTGGAGCTTCGAGAGGAGGGCGAACGGAGCGTGCTGTGTGTTCCGGGGGATCTCGACCGCGAGCGCGGGGCCGGGATCGAGGAACACATCTGGGAGAGGCTGCACTTCGCCCAGCACCTGCGCTCCGGGCGCCTGGGAGAGTTCACGATCGGCACCGAGCTTATGCGCTCGGAGGCGCTCGCCCTCACGCAGCTCCTGATCTTCTACCACGCGCTGACCGCCCGCGCCTCCGTGGCGCTCGGCGGCACCGGAACGAGGGCGCAGGAGAGCATCGCCGCGAATTCCTAGAGCCGGTAGCGGAGCAAGACCCGGGCAGAGAAAAGGAGACGATTTGGAACTCGAGACCCAGACAGCGGAGCAACTCTCCATAAACAGCATCCGCGCGCTGGCGATGGACGCGGTCCAGAGGGCCAACTCAGGCCACCCGGGGACCCCGATGGCGCTCGCCCCCGCAGCGTACACCATCTTCACGAAGTTCCTCAGGCACAGCCCGCAGAACCCCGACTGGCCCAACCGGGACCGCTTCGTCCTCTCGGCAGGGCACGCCTCGATGCTGCTCTACTCGGCGCTCCACCTCACCGGCTACGACCTCTCGTTGGATCAGCTCAAGAACTTCCGGCAATGGGGCTCGAAAACCCCGGGACACCCGGAGTACACTCACGCCCCGGGTGTCGAGACGACCACCGGCCCGCTGGGGCAGGGGTTCGCGAACGGGGTGGGGATGGCGATGGCCGAGAAGTTTCTCGCCGGGAGATACAACCGCCCGGGTCATGAGATCGTGGACCATCACGTCTACGCAATCTGCTCCGGCGGCGATCTCATGGAGGGGGTCGCCTCCGAGGCCGCCTCCCTCGCCGGACAGCCCGGCCTCGGGAAGCTGATTTACGTCTACGACGACAACCACATAACCATCGACGGCTCGACCGAGCTCTCCTTCGACCGCGAGGACAAGGGCAAACGATTCGAAGCCTACGGATGGCACGTCCAGCGCGTGGAGGACTCCGAGGACCTCCAAACCATCGAGGCGGCGCTCCGGGCCGCGAGGGAGGAGAGCGAACGTCCCTCCCTGATCATCCTGCGCTCGCGCATCGCCTACCCCGCCCCGAACGCTGTGGACACCGCCGCAGCCCACGGCGCCCCCCTCGGCGAAGAGGAGGTGCGATTGGCAAAAGAAGCGATGGGCCTCGACCCCGAAGAGCACTTCGCCGTCCCCGCCGAGGTCTACGAGCACATGAACATGGTCGAGCGGGGCCGGGAGCTGGAGGCGGAGTGGGACGGGCGCTTCTCCGCCTGGCGCGGGGAGTTCCCGGAACTGGCCGGGGAGTGGGAGAGGACCTGGAGCGGCAAGCCCCTTCCCGGCTACGAGCAGAAGCTCCCGAGTTGGGACCCGAGCGAGACCGAGAAGCTCGCCACCCGCAAGGCCGGGGCGCGGGTGATGAACGCTTTCAAAGACCACACGCCGACCATGGT
>JBOHBL010000549.1:0-1207 GCA_050698295.1 Rubrobacteraceae bacterium
TCGAGGTCTCCGCTGTTCCAGTACGCGAGTCCGAGGAGTACAGCCGCGCCTCCGCGCCACAAATGGGCGTCCTCGGGCAAGAGCTTCAGTGCCCGGCGGGCGTGTCTCATGACGCCGGGAACATCGCCCAACGCCCCGGCAAGATAGGCGCGGACGATGGAGATCACCCCCGGCAGAGACCGGAACCCCTCCTCGTCCACGACGAGCGCCGCGCTGTCCAGTAACCGCTCGGCGTCTCGCAGACGGGCCTCGGCGGCCTCCAGGTCGTGAGAGAGTAAGGCCAGAGCATAGTACGCGCTGAGTACGGGCCTCGCGCGAACCGGTTCGTCCGGCAGCGCCCTCAGCCAGCCGAGTAACGTATCACCTCGCCTGTTCGTGAGCATGTCCCGCCCGGCCAGCTCGGCAAGATCCGCCGCCCGCTCGAAATCCCTGGCGGCGAGCGCGTGGCGGATGGCGTCGTCCGGCGAGCCGTTGCGCTCGTGCCATTCGCTCGCCCGCCGATGGAGGCCGGGGACGAGATCCGGCCTCTCCTCCATCAAGCGCGCGCGGAGGACGTCCGCGAAGAGGTGATGGTAGCGAAACCAGCGGCGCCTGTCGTCCAGCCCGACGACAAACAGGTTGCCTCGCTCCAGAGCCGCGAGCAGCGCGCCGCCTCCCCCCTCGTCGGTGAGGAAATCACACAGCGGGCCGCACATACGGTCGAGGATGGAAGTCTCGAGCAGGAAGCTCCGGACACGTTCGGGCTGGCGCTGCAAAACCTCCTCGACCAGATAGTCCACGATGTACCGGTTGTCTCCAGCGAAAGCCCTGATAAACCCGGGCACGTCCTCTCGCCCTCGCATCGAGAGTGCCGCCAGCTGGAGCCCCGCGATCCAGCCCTCGGTGCGGGCCTCCAGCGCGGCGATGTCTTCCGCCGAGAGACCGAGACCCATCACCCCTTTGAGAAATTCAGCGGCTTCTGAGGGGGCGAAACGCAGGTCGGCGGCGCGCAGTTCGGTCAACTGGCCCCGGACGCGCAACCGCGCCAGGTGTAGGTTTGGATCCTCACGGGTGGCGATGACCAGGTGCATCTGCGGCGGCAGGTGTTCGAGCAGAAAGGTGAGGGCTTGGTCAACTGCTGGGGCATCAATCACATGGTAGTCGTCAAGGACGAGGACAAAATTGTGCGGGAGGGTGGTGATTTCGTTGAGCAGGAGCGTCAGAATCG
>JBOHBL010000550.1:0-5990 GCA_050698295.1 Rubrobacteraceae bacterium
CTCCCAAAGTGAGCGAAGCGAACGGCTCTCCACTCCCCGGAGCGACCGAAGGGAGCGACCCGAAAGGAGGAAAACATGAAGGTGCCGGAAGTGGATCGCGATAAGGCGGTCGAGGGCGCGAGGAAGCTCGTGTACGGGTTCTTCGAGGACTCGGAGTTCGAGGATGTGCGAGGGCTTCTCGGGGGGAAGGGGGCGGGCATCCGGGAGATGCGGCGGCTCGGCTTCCCGGTGCCGGAGGGGTTCACGATCACGACCGAAGCGTGTACGCGGTACATTTCCTCGAAAGAGCTTCCCGACGGCCTCATGGACGACGTGAAAAGCCACATGGCTCTCATCGAGGAGGCGACGGGGAGAGGTTTCGGGGATTCCGCGAATCCGCTCCTCGTCTCGGTTCGGAGCGGCGCGGCCGTCTCGATGCCGGGGATGATGGACACGGTTTTGAATCTCGGCCTCAACGACGCGACCGTGAGAGGGATGGCGGAGAGTACCGGCGATGAGCGGTTCGCCTTCGATTCGCACCGGAGGTTCATACAGGCTTTCGGGGAGATCGTGTTGAAAGCCCCCGGCCATCTCTTCGAGGACGCCATCGAAGAAGCGAAGAACGAACGCGGCGTCGAGGCCGACACGGAGCTTTCGGCGAAGGATTTGCGAAGTCTCGCCGCGCTTTTCAAGGAGATCATCTCCGAGAGAACCGAGGAAGAGTTCCCCGAAGAACCCGATAAACAACTCGAGTTTGCGATAAAGGCGGTCTTCGATTCGTGGCTCGGGGAAAGAGCGGCGGCGTACCGTCGGGAATACGGTATTTCCGAGACTTTGGGAACCGCCGTCACCGTGCAGCGGATGGTCTTCGGGAACATGGGCGAGACCTCGGCGACCGGGGTGGCGTTCACCCGAAACCCGGCTACGGGCGCGCAAGGAATTTTCGGGGAGTTCCTTCTCAACGCGCAAGGCGAGGACGTGGTGGCGGGCATCCGCACGCCACGGCCCCTCGCTGAGATGGAGGAAGACCTTCCGAGAGCGTACCGGCAGTTCCTCGACATAGCCGGAAAGCTCGAGCGCGAGTTCCGGGACATGCAGGATGTCGAGTTCACCGTGGAGAAGGATCGTCTTTATATGCTCCAGACGAGGAGCGGAAAGCGCACCGGCGCGGCGTCTTTGAAAATCGCCCGCGACATGGCAGCCGAGGGTCTCATCTCGCGCGAGGAGGCCGTCCTTCGCGTCGAGCCGGAATCGCTCGATCAGCTTCTCCATCCCCGCCTCGATCCGGAAGCGAACGTGGAAATCCTTGCCAAAGGACTTCCCGCCTCGCCGGGCGCGGCGACGGGGAAGATCGTGTTCACGGCGAGCGAGGCGAAGGAATCGTCCGAGGCCGGGGAGGATGTGCTTCTCGTTCGGAGGGAGACGAACCCCGATGATGTGGAGGGTATGATCTCCGCCCGCGGCGTCCTCACCGCCCTCGGCGGGATGACGAGCCACGCGGCGGTCGTCGCGCGAGGCATGGGAAAGCCCGCCGTCACCGGATGCAAGGCCGTGAAAATAAACGCCGCGAAACGCGAAGTCCGCATCGGGGAGGCGACGTTCACAACCGGTGACATTCTCACCATAGACGGCACGGACGGGCGGGTGATCCGGGGCGAGGTCCCGGTGGTCGAGCCGACCCCGAGCGAGGATTTCGAGACCGTCCTCCGGTGGGCCGACGAAGCCCGCGCCCTCGGTGTGAGAGCGAACGCCGACACCCCCGAGGACGCCCGCCGGGCGCGGGAACTCGGCGCGGAAGGCATCGGCTTGTGCCGCACCGAACACATGTTCATGGAAGGCGAGCGGCTCAAAATAATGCGGGAGATGATCCTCTCGGAGGACGACGGCGCGCTCCGTGAAGCCCTCGAAAAGCTCGAACCCATGCAGCGCGAGGACTTCGAGGGCATCTTCCGGGCGATGGACGGACTCCCCGTCACAGTGCGCCTCCTCGACCCGCCGCTCCACGAATTCCTCCCCGACTCGAAGGATTTGGCGAAGGAGATCTCCGAGCGCGAAGCAAACAGCGAGGACGCCGATGAGCTGAAAAGGCAACTTCGAGTCGCCGAGAGCCTCGAAGAGAGGAACCCGATGCTCGGTTTGCGGGGATGCCGGCTCGGGCTGCTCCGTCCCGAGATGTACACGATGCAGGCTCGCGCCATCGTGGGGGCGGCGAGAAAAGTTCGGGAAGCCGGAGGAAATCCCGTCGTCGAAATAATGATCCCGCTCGTCGGGTTCTCCGAGGAATTGCGAAAGATGCGGACGCTCATCGAGGCCGAACTCTCCGGTGAGGAGGTTCCCATCGGGACCATGATCGAACTCCCGAGAGCGTGCGCCGCCGCCGGCGAAATAGCGAGCGTCGCGGACTTTTTCTCCTTCGGCACGAACGACCTCACACAGATGGTGTGCGGCATAAGCCGCGACGACGCCGAGGAAAAGTTCCTCGCCGAATACCTGGAGAGCGATCTCCTCGAAGAAAACCCCTTCGAGACCCTCGACCGGCACGGCGTGGGAGAGTTCGTCCGCATGGCGAAAAAGAGAGGACGGGAGGCGAACTCCGGCGTGAAGCTCGGAATTTGCGGAGAACACGGCGGCGATCCGAGGAGCATCGCCTTCTTCCACGAGGCGGGCCTCGACTACGTCTCCTGCTCGCCCTTCAGGGTGCCCGGAGCGCGACTCGCCGCCGCCCAGGCCGCTCTTGAAAACAGGAAGTAGGGAGGCGCTCGCTTCGCTCGTTTCGAGAGTCGGGAGTAGGGAAAAGCGGACGGGAGACGAGGCTTCCGCCGTCGAAGCGCCTCCCTCGCACCCGGCGAGAGTCCCTCGGGAGGGGAGACGAGGATGTCGGGGACTAGAAAGTCGAGAACCTTCCCTACTCCCCACTCCCTGTATTTAAGAGCGGGCTTTCTTGACGGGGCGAGACCTCTTCCCTATGCTTCGAGTGGAGGAAGTTCGAGGGGAAAGGCCCGACAATACGGGGAGGAGTCGGCGAAGAGTTTATCGTTCGGGTGATGGTCGTTCTCGCGGCGACAATAGTTGTCGCGGGGTGCGGGGCGGGGGGCGCGTCCACCATCGAGTATCCGACGCGGGACATCGGGATCATGGCCCCGGCGGACCCCGGAGGCGGCTACGACCAGACGGCGCGCCTGATGCAGCGGGCGCTCACGGAGGGGGAAGTCCCCGAACAAAACGTCGAGGTCTACAACGTCCCCGGCGCCTCCGGCGCCATCGGCCTCACCGAGCTCGTCAACGACAACGCCGGAGACCCGCACCAGCTCATGGTCATAGGCGCGATCCTCGTCGGCGCCATCAAACCGACCGATGTGCCTTTCGACGTGGGCGACACGACGCCCATAGCGCGACTCACGGCGGAGTACGTCGCGATCTTCGTCCCGGCGGACTCCGAGTACGAGACCCTCGAACAACTGATGGAGGACTTCGAGGAGGACCCCGGAAACATAAGCTGGGGCGGCGGTTCGGTGGGCGGGGTGGACCAGATCCTCACCGGACAACTCGCCCAGGAGGTGGGTGTGAACCCCGCGCGGGTCAACTACATCCCGTACTCCGGCGGCGGCGAACTCACGCCCGCGCTGCTTTCAGAGGACGTGACCGTCGGCGTATCGGGGCTCGCGGAGTTCATAGATCAGGTCGAGGCCGGAGAACTTCGCCTCCTCGCGGTCTCCAGCGAAGAACCGATAGAGGGCGTGGACTCGCCGACGATCATCGAGGCCGGCTACGACCTCTCGCTCTCGAACTGGCGCGGGGTGGTCGCCCCTCCCGACATCCCCGACGAGCAGCGCGACAAAATAATCGCCGACATCGAGGAGATGCACGATACGCCGCAATGGGAGGAAGCCCTCGAAACGAACAACTGGGAGGACGTGCTTTTGACCGGCGACGAATTCGAGGAGTACATAGGAGAACAGGACGAAGAGATCGAGCAAACCCTCAAGGAACTCGAGGTGATCGAGTGAGCGGCCAGAGCCCGCCCGAAAGGGGAAGCCTGGGACTGCGCGTCGCGGCGGTCGTCGTACTCCTCTTCAGCGCGGCGATGCTCTACCGGGCGGTGCTCATCGGGGCCGAGGGAGGCTTCGGACCCGAGGGTTCGGGGTTCTTCCCCCTGATCGTGACGTCGGGACTGCTCCTTTTCAGCGCCCTGTTCGCGCTCCAGACGACCCTCCGTCCCGACACGGCCCTCCGGGAACACGTCGCCGAAGAAGCGGAGGCGACGAACTGGCGGACGGTCGGGCTCGCCATCGTTTGCCTGCTCGTCTATGCGTTCCTGCTCGCGCCGCTCGGGTACGTGGTGGCGACCACGATCTTCTTCCCGGTCGTGGCGAGGGTGTTCGGCAGCCGGCGCCTGGTACGGGACATCATCATCGGGCTGGGGACTTCGGTCTTTCTGTACGTCGGGTTCACTCAGCTTCTCGGAGTGAGGCTCCCGGCGGGGATTTTGGAAGTATTTTTCTAGCATGGAAGTCCTCGGCGACCTCTTAAACGGATTTGCGATAGCTCTCCAGCCGCAGTATTTGCTGATCGCCGCCGTCGGCGTGACGCTGGGAACGCTCGTCGGGGTGCTTCCGGGCCTCGGCCCCGCGCTCGCCATCGCATTGCTCCTCCCCCTGACCTACGGCTTCGACCCGACCGGAGCTTTCATCCTGTTCGCCGGTATCTATTACGGCTCGCTGTGCGGGGGTTCGATCACCTCGATCCTTTTGAACGTGCCGGGCGAAGCAGGCTCGGTGGCGACGGCCATCGAGGGCCATCCGATGGCGAGGGGAGGCAGGCCGGGACCCGCGCTCGCGACGGCGGTCATCGGCTCGGTGTTCGCCGGGACTTTGACGACCGTCGCCATCACGTTCTTCGCCCCGTTCTTCGCCAATCTGGCGCAGAGCTTTCAGGCGACGGACTACTTCGCCCTCATCGTCTTCGCCTTCGTGAGCGTGACTTCGCTCGTCGGCAGTTCGCTTGCCAGGGGGATGCTCAGTCTCTTCGCGGGGCTTTTCATCGGTTTGATCGGGCTGGATTTCCTGACCGGACAGGAGCGGTTCACCTTCGGAGTTTTGCAACTCTACAACGGCGTGGACGTGGTCATCATCGTGATCGGACTCTTCGCCCTCGGCGAAGCCCTCTACGGCGGCTCGCGCCTGCGCGGCCTCGCCGAGGACGCCGTGGAGTTCACAGGAAGAATTCTCCTCAACCGCGAGGAGCGCAGCCGCGTCTGGAAACCCTGGCTGCGCGGGAGCGGCATCGGCTTCCTCTTCGGCTCGCTGCCGACCGGAGGCTCCGAAGTCCCGACCTTCCTCAGCTACAACGTCGAGAAACAGCTTTCGAGAAACAAAGAGGAGTTCGGACACGGAGCCATCGAAGGTCTCGCCGGGCCGGAAGCCGCGAACAACGCTTCCTTCTCCGGCGTCCTCGTGCCGCTTTTGACTTTGGGAATACCGACTTCCGCGACGGCGGCCATAATGCTTTCGGCGTTCCAGATCTACAACATTCAGCCGGGACCGCAGCTCTTCGAGACTTCGGCGGATCTGGTGTGGCCCTTGATCGCCAGTTTGTACATCGGGAACGTGATGCTTCTGCTCGTGAACCTTCCGCTGGTGAAGTTGTGGGTGAAGATCCTCGACATCCCGAGGGAGATCCTCTTTGCGGGCATCCTCGTGATCGGGACTCTCGGGGTGTACAGCGCCTCGAACAGCCTCACCGAACTCCTCATCATGTACGCCGTCGGCGTCGCGGGCTTTTTCATGCGGAAGTTCGACTTCCCGGTGGCGCCCGCCATACTCGGAGCCATCCTCGGTCCATTGATGGAGACGCAGTTCCGGAGGGCCATCGCGATCAGCCAGGGCGACCTCTCGGTCTTCGTGACACGACCTCTTTCCCTCGTCATCCTCCTCCTCGCCGTCGCCGTCCTCCTGCTCCCCTTCCTCTCCAGCTTCCGCTCCTCCGGCCCGGACGTCGGCGAAGAATAGTGA
>JBOHBL010000551.1:0-11005 GCA_050698295.1 Rubrobacteraceae bacterium
CGACCCGGACGGCTACCGGATCGAGCTGGTGGAGTGGCCGCCCGGGCATCCCGACGGCCTCACCGAAGCGGACTTCTCCTGAGGAGATCACGGCGAGTTGGGTGACGAAGCTTTCCGGGTCTCGCAAGCGCGTGTCGAGCGGACGTGGATCGGCACGTTCCGGCCGCGTCGGTCCGCTCTCTGACGGGTACCAGGACGGCGACTTCGAGTTTACGGGTCTTGTCGGATGCGTCCGCCCCCACCGTCTTGTTCGTTCAGAGAGAACCGGAGATCGGAGCAGATACTTTGACCGACAACGAGCACCCCGAGGACCGGGGCCGCGATCACGCCCGCGACGACCGCTCGTCACACGCCGAACGTGGCCGGAGTCGCTCCGCAGGGCTCGGGAAAGCGCTTCGGAGCGACCGACAGCCGTGCAAATACCACAACACTGACAAGGGAGGAAACCGATGAGCGAGCGCGATGGATACCGTCCCGGCGTCCCGTGCCGGGTCGCAAGCGTCCACCCCAATCCGGAGAAGGCGGTAAGCTTTTACAAGGAGCTGTTCGGATGGGAGGCGGAGGAGACGATGGGAGCCGACTCGCCCGGCAAGTACTTTATATGCAGGCTTCGTGGTCGTGCCGTCGCCGCCGTCGGCCCGCAGCGAGGCGAGGGCGCACCCGCGTGGCGTACCGACATTTGGGTGGAGAGCGCCGACGAGGACGCCGCGAGGATGGTCGAGGAGGGCGGAAGCGTCGTCATCGAACCGTTCGATCTCCTCGACGTCGGTCGCGTGGCGGTCGTCGCCGATCCCGCCGGAGCGGTCTTCGGTTTGTGGGAGCCGAAGGAGCACCGGGGCGCCGAGGTCATCAACGAGCCGGGGGCGTGGGCAATGAGCATGCTCAACACCCGCGATCCCGAGGGCGCGAAGGCGTTCTATGGTGAGATCTTCGGCTGGGAGACCGATACCTTCGGCGAGGTCGATCTCTGGCGGCTGCCGGGCTACGTCGGCGGCGAACCCTCACAGCCGGTGCCTCGCGACGTGATCGGGGTGATGGCGCCGATGAGCAGAGATGAATCCACACCGCCTCACTGGAGCGTCAATTTCTGGGTCGAAGACGCCGATGAGACCGCCGACAAAGCCGCGAAGCTCGGCGGCGCGATAGTCGCAGCGCCGTTCGATGCCGATATCTCGCGCGACGCCGTCATAGCCGACCCGCAAGGAACCGTGTCTTCCGTGAGCACGGCCCCCGGCCCATGACGCGCGCACTCCCCGGCTGGAGATCGCTGCAAGCCGGGATCTCCGGCGACGTCATCCTCCCCGACTCGCCCGACTACGAGTCGGCTCGAAAGCCCGCCATCGCCCGCTTCCACGACATACACCCGCGGGCCGTCGTACTGTGCGAAACCCCCGAGGACGTCTCCGCGACGATATCGTTCGCGCGCCACGCCGGGATACCGACGGCGACCCGAAGCGGAGGGCATTGTTTCGCCGGACACTCCTCGACCGAGGGAATCGTCATAGACGTGAGACCGATGATCTCGGTGTCGGTCTCCGGCGGGGTGGCGACGGTGGGCGCGGGGGCGCGCCTCGGCGAGGTGTACGACGCGCTGGAAAAGCACGGTCTCACCATCCCCGCCGGATGCGGCCCCACGGTGGGGATCAGTGGCCTCACCCTCGGCGGCGGGCTCGGCATCCTCGGCCGCAAGCACGGGCTGACCGCCGATGGTCTCATCGAAGCGAGGATCGTACTCGCGGACGGCCGCATCGTCGAGTGCGACGAGGACCACCGCGGAGACCTTTTCTGGGCGCTTCGCGGCGCGGGCGGCGGAAACTTCGGCGTGGTCACCTCCCTCACCTTCCGGACCATGCCGGCGCCTGACGCGACGAGCTTCCACCTTCGCTGGCCGCACATCCACGCGGCGTCCGTCATCAAAGCCTGGCAAGCCTTCTCGCCCGCCGCCCCCGACGAACTCGCCGCCAGCCTGCTCGCGACCGCATCGAGCGACATCGAGAAACTGCCCGCCGTCAACGTGTTCGGGGCCATGCTCGGAACCGAGTCGGATACCGGGGAGATGCTCGACGAGATCGTCACCCGCGCGGGCGCGGACCCGACGTCGGCGTCTCTCAAGCACGCGTCTTATCGGGAGACGAAACGATACCTCAACGAACACGCTCCCGGCGAAGACCGGCCACAAGGCCACCCTTTCAGCAAGTCGGAGTTCTTCCGCAGGCCGCTGCCCGCCAGGGCCATAGACTCGCTGCTCGAGAACCTCGCTGCGGGACGCGCTTCGGGCCAGTCGCGCGAGCTGGATTTCACGCCGTGGGGCGGAGCGTACAACCGCGTATCAGCCGACGCCACCGCCTTCGTCCACCGCGAGGAGAGCTTCCTGCTCAAGCACGCGGTCGTCGTCGATCCCGACGCGCCCGCCGCCGCAAGGGAGGCCGCTCGTCACTGGCTGGCGCGGTCGTGGGAGATAGTGCATCCGTGGGGGTCCGGGGGCGTGTACCAGAACTTCCCCGATCCGGAACTCGATGATCCGGCGCGAGCCTATTACGGGACGAACCATGAGCGTCTGATGCGCGTCAAGGCGAAATACGACCCCGACGACTTCTTCCGGCGGTCGCTTCCGGGAGACGAGCGAGAAAAAAGTCGAAGTTGACGAGAATGACGGAGCTGGATCCATGGGAAAAGTGATCTGGCACGTGACGATGTCCCTCGACGGCTTCATCGCCGATCCCGACGACGCGATGGAGTGGGTCTTCGACTACGGTGAGCCGAGCGCGCTCGTCGAGGAGATTATGAACGCGACCAGCGCAAAGGAGTGAATGCTGTGAAAAAACAGATACTCTTCGTCCACGGCGGCGGAGAAGGAGCATACGAGGAAGACAAAAAGATGGCGGCGAGCCTGCGGGATGAACTCGGCGCCGAATACGATGTTCACTCTCCGAAGATGCCGGACGAAGCCAGCCCCGAGTACGAGGCGTGGAAAGACAAAATAGCAGAAGATATCGCCGCGATGGACGGTGAGGTCATACTCGCCGGGCATTCCTTCGGGGCTTCGATCCTTTTGAAATACCTCTCCGAAGAGGAGGTCGAAAAACCCGTCGCCGGAATATTCCTCATCGCGCCTCCGTACTGGGGAGCCGAGGGCTGGGAAGTCGCGGAGTACGCGCTGAAAAAAGACTTCGCGTCGAAGCTCCCTGAAGAATCGCCGGTATTCTTCTACCACAGCCGCGATGACGAATGGGTGCCTTTCGAACATCTCGCTTTGCACGCCGAAAAACTCCCCTATGCGACCGTTCGCGAGTTCGATGGTCGCGGGCATCAGTTCGACGACGACCTGTCCGAAGTCGCTCGGGATATCGAAAAGCTATGAACTAGAGAGCAAGATAAGAGAAGTCCGGACGGCATGTCCCGAGTATGCTTGACCCGGCGGCAAAACGACAGAGGAAGCAAACGTGATCGAACACATCCACTCCGGGACCAGGACGCGGCTGCAGAGCGCGGACGAGCGGCGCGAAGAGTGATCTCTCGCCCCATAGAGTGGGCCGCGAGTACCGGACTGTACGAAGGTACTGGCGTAAAACCCTCCCTCCGCACGATGCGCGAGCCTCTTCCCCGTCGCACTATAAAAGCGCGCGAGATGAGCCGTCGAGCCGAACGACAAAGTCAAACGACGACGAAGGAGGAACCCTCATGGAGAAAGTGGCATCCGGTCTCTACGCCTCAGTGCCCGAGCCCACGTTCCTGGACGCGCTTACGTCACTGGAGGGTGTATGCCATCGCCTCGGATAGCGGATCGCCATGATCGCCGCCGGACTGGACGCCCGGCCCTGCAGCCAATCGTGTCCGTATCCAACCTCTCCAAGACCTACGCTTCCGGTTTCCGGGCGCTCAAGGACATCAACCTGGACATCCGGCGCGGTGAGATCTTCGCGCTGCTCGGTCCGAACGGAGCCGGCAAGACGACCCTGATCAGCATCATCTGCGGGATCGTCAACCCGACAGAAGGGGCCATACGGGCCGGCGGTCACGACATCATCACCGACTACCGGGCGGCCCGGTCCCTGATCGGGCTGGTCCCGCAGGAACTCACGACCGACGCCTTCGAGACCGTCTGGGCCACATGCGTCTTCAGCCGGGGACTCTTCGGCAAGCCGCGGGATCCCAAACACATCGAGAAAGTACTCCGTGAGCTGTCATTGTGGGACAAAAAGGACGACAAGATCATGACGCTCTCGGGCGGCATGAAGCGGCGGGTCATGATCGCCAAAGCCCTCGCGCACGAGCCGAGGATCCTCTTCCTCGACGAGCCGACGGCGGGCGTTGATGTCGAGCTCAGGCAGGACATGTGGGAGATGGTTCGCTCCTTGCGCGAAGGCGGCGTGACCGTCATCCTCACCACGCACTACATCCACGAGGCCGAGGAGATGGCCGACCGGATCGGGGTTATAAACCACGGCGAGATCGTCCTCGTCGAAGAGAAGGCCGAACTGATGCGTAAGCTCGGCAAGAAGGAATTGACGATCCAGTTGCGCGAAGAACTCGATGGGATCCCACCCGAACTCGCCGGCTACCGGCTGGAACTCGCGTCCGACGGCAGCGAACTCGTCTACACGTACGACACGCAACAAAACGGGCGCGCGGACATCGCGGCTTTGCTCGCGGACCTGGGCAGAGCGGGCGTCAGGTTCGAGGATCTTCAAACACGACAAAGTTCGCTGGAGGAGATATTCGTCAGCCTGGTAAAGGAGAGACGATGAACTTTCACGCGATACGCGCGATCTACGTCTTCGAGATGGCGAGGACCTTCCGCACGATTCTGCAGAGCATCGTCACGCCCGTCATCTCGACTTCGCTGTATTTCGTGGTCTTCGGGGCGGCCATCGGCTCGCGCATCACCGACGTCGAGGGGGTCAGCTACGGCGCCTTCATCGTGCCGGGTTTGATCATGCTCTCTCTCCTGACTCAGAGCATCTCCAACGCCTCGTTCGGCATCTTCTTCCCCAAGTTCACGGGCACGATATACGAGCTGTTGTCGGCACCTGTCTCATACGTCGAGATCGTCATAAGCTACGTCGGGGCGGCAGCGACCAAGTCGATCATACTCGGGCTCATCATCCTCGCCACCTCGGGTTTGTTCGTGCCGCTCGAAGTCGCGCATCCTCTGTGGATGATCACGTTCCTCTTGCTCACGTCGTTCACTTTCAGCCTCTTCGGTTTCGTCCTGGGCATCTGGGCCGAGGGTTTCGAGAAGCTCCAGCTCGTGCCGTTCCTCATCATCACGCCCCTGATCTTCCTCGGCGGCAGCTTCTATTCCGTGGATATGCTGCCCCCCTTCTGGCAGACCGTCACCCTCTTCAACCCGGTCGTCTACCTCATCAGCGGCTTCCGCTGGAGCTTCTACGGGATCGCCGACGTGAGCGTCGGCGTCAGCCTGTTCATGACGCTCCTCTTTTTAGCCATATGCCTGACGATGGTGGCCTGGATCTTCAAGACGGGATATCGGCTTAAAACGTGATCTCCATCGGGAAACGGGGTAGGGAACCGCCGTTTCCCGCCCTACACTCAGACGGCGTTAGAGTATCGAAGAAAAGACTTGTCGGAGAAAGGAAGAGCAATGAAAGATTACGGAGAGGTGATTGCCGGACGTGGCTCGGTGGAAGGCCCGCGTGGGCTGGCGATCCACGCGGAGGGGCTGGTTTACCGGTTCGGGGACAACGTCGCGGTGGACGGCGTGGACCTGAAAGTGGCTCCGGGCGATATCTACGGTTTCCTCGGTCCCAACGGCGCGGGCAAGACGACGACCATAAGGATGCTCGCCACCCTGCTGCGTCCCGACTCGGGCACGGCGCGGGTGCTCGGCCACGACGTTGCGCGAGAGGCTGACGCGGTGCGAGAGAGGGTGAGCCTCACCGGCCAGTTCGCCTCGGTCGACGAGGACCTCACGGGCACCGAGAACCTCGTCCTGATCGCGCGCCAGCTGGGCCACTCGCGCAAACAAGCGAAGGCGCGGGCGGGCGAGTTGCTCGACGCCTTCGGGCTGAGCGAGGCGGCCGGTCGTCAGGTCAAGAAGTATTCCGGGGGCATGCGGCGGCGGCTCGACATCGCGGCTTCCATAGTCGTCACCCCTGATTTGATCTTCCTCGACGAGCCGACCACCGGACTCGACCCCAGAAGCCGCAACCAGGTGTGGGACATCGTCCGAACTTTGGCCGCGGGAGGCACGACGGTGCTGCTCACCACGCAGTACCTCGACGAGGCCGACCAGCTCGCGGATCGCATCGCCGTCATAGACCACGGCAGGGTCATCGCCGAAGGCACCCCCGGCGCGCTCAAGGCCTCGGTCGGCTCAGGCGCCCTGCGCGTCAGGTTGCGCGATCCCGAAAGCCGGCCCGAAGCCGAACAGGTCCTGTCGCGGACGCTCGACGCCTCCGTGCAACTCGGATCCGACCCGGCGGCGCTCTCGGCGCGGGTCTCCGACCCCGAACGGGTGGCGCGCGCCCTCGCGGAACTCTCCCGCTCCGATATCGTGGTCACAGATTTCGCGCTCGGACAACCGAGCCTCGACGAAGTCTTCCTCGCCCTCACCGGACGACCCGCCGAAAACGAAGACGCCACCGAGGAGGATGCCGCATGACGACCACATCAGCACGATCCGTCCGCGAAGACGCGCTGCGCTCGGCGCTGTCGTCCAGCAATCGCCCTTCGCGTCCGAACGCATTGTCCGCGTCGCTGACGTTCGGGTGGCGGGCGTTGCTCAAGATAAAGCACGTCCCCGAGCAACTCTTCGACGTCACGGTGTTCCCGATCATGTTCACGTTGATGTTCACCTACCTCTTCGGCGGCGCCATCGCCGGCTCGACGGGCGAGTATCTGCAATTCCTCCTGCCGGGCATCCTGGTCCAGACGGTGGTGTTCATCACGATATACACCGGCCTCACGCTCAACGCCGACATAACCAAAGGCGTCTTCGACCGCTTCCGCTCGCTGCCGGTGTGGCGTCCGGCCGTCCTCGTCGGAGCCCTGCTCGGCGACGCCGCGCGCTACACGATGGCCTCGGCGATGGTCATCGTCCTCGGCCTCATACTTGGCTTCCGTCCCGAGGGAGGGATGCCCGGGGTTCTTCTCTCCGTCGCGCTCGCGCTGGTTTTCTCGTTCAGCCTGTCCTGGATCTGGACGGCCCTCGGCCTCGTCCTGCGGACACCGAACGCGGTGATGGGCGTGAGCATGATGATCCTCTTCCCCCTCACCTTCGCCAGCAACATCTTCGTGGACCCGAAGACGATGCCGTCGCCGCTGGAGACGGCGGTGAACTTCAACCCCATCACCCACCTGGCGACGGCGGCGCGCGGCCTGATGTCGGGGACGGCGACGCTCGGTCAGATCGGCCTGGTACTCCTGTCGTGCGCCGTGCTCATCGCCGTCTTCGCGCCGCTCACCATGCGCCTGTACCGCAACAAGAAGTAACTTCGTCGGGCGCGAGAAGGAGCTTTTGGGCGCTTTCGCTGTCCCGAATCGCCACGGCTCCGACGCCCTCGCCAGTGGTCTCTCGCGTCCAAAATCGGCCCTTCCCGTTGGTACAATAAAGGCCCGGATATCGTGTTTCGGGAGTCAGGGAAGGAGAAGTTATCCATGCGAATTTTCGAGAAGCTGGAGGAGTACCGCTACGAGCAGGTGGTCTTCTGTCACGATAAGTCCACCGGCCTGAAAGCCATTATCTGCGTTCACAATACGACTCTGGGCCCGGCCCTCGGCGGATGCCGAATGTACCCTTACGCGAGCGAGGACGAGGCGGTGGTGGACGCGCTGCGACTGGCTCGGGGCATGACTTATAAAGCCGCCGCGAGCGGCCTGAACCTCGGCGGCGGAAAATCCGTCATCATAGGGGACCCCCGCAAAGACAAGACCGAGGCGCTCTTCCGCTCTTTCGGACGCTACATCGAGACGCTGGGAGGCCGCTACATCACCGCCGAAGACGTCGGGACCACGACCGAGGACATGGTGAACATCCAGTTGGAAACATCCTTCGTCGTCGGCGTGGACAAGACTTATGGTGGGTCGGGGGACCCTTCGCCGTTCACCGCCCTCGGAGTTTTTCAGGGGATGAAGGCTTGCGCCGAGGATAAGTTCGGCTCGACGTCTCTTGAGGGAAGGACCGTGGCGGTTCAGGGACTCGGGCATGTCGGATACTATCTGTGCGAGCTTTTGAGCGAGGACGGGGCGAACCTCGTCGTGACGGACGTTCGCAAGGAGAATGTGGATCGAGTCGTCTCGGAGTTCGGCGCGAAGGCCGTGGAGCCGGATGAAATACTTTCGGTCGAGTGCGACGTGTTTGCGCCGTGCGCTTTGGGTGGCGTCCTGAACGACGAGTCCATCCCGAACCTGAAGTGCGAAGCGATAGCGGGCGCGGCGAACAACGTGCTGCTGGAGCCCCGTCACGGAGAGAGCCTGGCCAAGCGAAACATCCTCTACGCCCCGGACTACGTCATAAACGCGGGCGGGCTCATAAACGTGGCGGACGAGCTGGAGGGGTACAACTCCCAGCGCGCCACGAGGCGAGTGATGGGCATTCGGGAGTCGGTGAAGAGGATCATCGCGATCTCCAAGCGCGACGGCGTCCCGACCCACGCCGCCGCCGACACTCTGGCTCTGGAGCGCATCGCGGAGATCGGGAGCATGGTCCGCCTTCACACCGGGCACCCCTACGGACAACTCAGACGCCAGCGAGAGACGCTGTAGTTCGGCGCGGCGAGCAGCTTTCGCGTGACGCTCGCCCCGTCAGGTGCTAATCTTTGCCGGCAATCGAACAGCGCAAGGGTCAAGGGAATCCGGTGGAAATCCGGAATGGTCCCGCCACTGTGAACGGCGAGCAGGACACGCCATCCGGGGGCTTCGCGAGAAGCCCCGGTCACCGGAACACTTCCGGGAAGACCGCGTAGTCCGGCGCAAGAGCCGCAAGTCAGGAGACCTGCCCCGGCGCTCGAACCCGAAAAGGCTCTTCGAGGAGGGAGTGGGTCGATGAATGACACAGGCTTTTCCTGAACCTCCCGGATCGGAATACGTTCCGGCCCAAAATCGCGCAGTTTCCATTTTTCTTTCGGGAGGTCCCGTCCATGCACGCAAAGACATACGCAGTCCTGCTCGCCGCTCTGGCGATGACGCTGTCCGCCTGCGCCGGGGGTCCGTCGGGCAGTCAATCGGGGGGAGAACCCAAAGACTCCACGTCCGGCGACGAAGAGGCGTCCATCTATCCTGTGACCGTCACGGACTCGCTCGGGCGGGAGGTGACGATAGACTCCGAGCCGGAGAACATCGCTTCGATGGCCCCGAGCGTGACCGAGACGTTGTTCGAGGTCGGCGCAGGGGAGAAGGTCGTCGGGGTGACGACGGCGGACACGTATCCCGAAGAAGTCCGGGAGATCGAGAAGATCGGGGACTTCCAGCAGGTCAACGTCGAAAAGCTCCTCGAACTGGAGACCGACCTCCTCTTCCATTCCTACGACTCGACGACCCGCGAGGTCGCCGAAGACCTCGAAGAGCAGACGAACGCCGATGTCGTCGTCGTCAACCCGCAAACGCTCGACGATGTCGTAGCGGGCATGGAACTCGTCGGAAGAACCGCCGGAGAACCGGAGCGAGGCCGCGAGCTCGAACAGGAACTCCGCTCCGACCTCGAAGAGATAGTCGAGGCGGTCGAGGGCGAGCCGGAGCCGACGGTTTTCTACGAAGTCTTCAACGACCCGCTGCAGACCGTGGGACCGGGCAGCTTCATCCACGACGCGCTGGAACTCGCGGGCGGAGAAAACATCGCCGCCGACACGAACAAGGCTTACCCGACGTACTCCGCCGAAACGCTCATCGAGAAAGACCCGGAATATTACTTCATCGGCGAGTCGGTGGGCATAACCCCCGAGGACGTGGCGGAGAGGCCCGGATATTCGTCGCTCACCGCGGTCGAGGAGGGAAACGTCATAGCCGTGGACGACGTTTCGCTAAGCCGCCCCGGACCACGCATCACCGAGGCCGCGCGCGAGGTCGCGGAGGAGATGCATCCGGAGGCGTTCGAGTAGAGACGGCGCTTTCCGGCGTCCTCTACAACCCCGCCTCGCGGGCGCGGCGGACGGCTTCTTTGCGGTCGGCCACCTGCAATTTGGTGAGTATGTTCGAGACGTAGTTGGCGACTGTTTTATTGCTCAGAGAGAGAAGGTTCGATATTTCGGCGTTCGACGCGCCTTTTGCCATGAGGTGGAGCATTTCGCGCTCGCGGTCGGTGAGGGCGGGGAAGGCTTCCTTTGGAGC
Organism: Rubrobacteraceae bacterium; assembly: GCA_050698295.1. Lineage (GTDB taxonomy): Bacteria > Actinomycetota > Rubrobacteria > Rubrobacterales > Rubrobacteraceae > JACCWD01. Next base: position 10,288 of record JBOHBL010000551.1, read on the forward strand.
GGCGGGCCGGGCGGTGGTGAAGAAGTCGGTGAGGCGCGAGGCGACGCCGGGGCTGAAGACCGCCCCTCCGCGCCCGACCGTCCGGATGGCGTCGAGCACATCGTCCTTGTCCGCGTCCTTGAGTACGTATCCGCGAGCGCCCGCCCGCATGGCCGTGAACACGGAGGCGTCGTCCTCGAACATGGTGACGACGAGGATGCGGATGGACGGGTGTTCGGACAATATCCGCCGGGTCGCCTCGATGCCGTTCACACCCGGCATCTTTATGTCCATGAGGATGACGTCCGGGCGAAGCTCCCCGGCGAGCGCGACGGTCTCCTCCCCGGTCTTCGCCTCCCCCACCACCTCAATGTCCGGCTTCGTCGAGAGGAGACCGCGCATCCCGTCGCGGAAGAGGGGGTGGTCGTCGGCGATCATGATTTTCAAGGTTTCAGGCATCAGGTTTCAGGTTTTTGTTTTCCAGAGGTTCCTCCGACAGCGGCAGCCGGACGAAGACGCGCGTTCCACTCGGGGAGGCATTGCCGATCTCGCACTCCCCGCCGAGTTCGGCGGCTCGCTCGCGCATCGAGGAGAGGCCGACGCCCGGCTCCGGCGAGGCGGGCAATCCCACGCCGTCGTCCACCACTTCGATCTCCAAAATACGCTCCCCCGGACACGATAGCCGAACTATGCAATCGCCTGCTTTTGCGTGGCGGGCGACGTTCATGAGAGCTTCCTG
>JBOHBL010000552.1:0-8330 GCA_050698295.1 Rubrobacteraceae bacterium
ATCCTGGGGGCGCGGGCATCCTGCCCGCATGAAGGAGAGCTTTTAAGCATCGCGCCCCCAGAGGCGATCCAGACTCATCAAACTCAGCCTGGAGATACTTAAACGACTCCGGCGCGATAGTCTTGCCGGTTTTCAACCTCTGCCGGTGAGCTTTCGGCTCATCGACCTCACTCCGCCGGTCTTCCTCTTTCTGGCGGCGCCCCTGCGGCCTTTCTGTCCCTTGCCGCTCCTTGCGGCCCTGCGAAGCCCGGAGGCTGCTCTTCGCAACATCCTTCTCTCCTCTCTTTGCTCGCGCGAAATAGTTGCCCGGCGAAGAGGCGGACGAAACCGACGCGGCGGAGGCCCCGCGGACACGACCCCGGCTTAACCCGAGGGCGCAACACCACAACAGTACGTCCGGGCGATGTGTGAACTCGCGCAAGTTGGGAAAATGTCCGCATGGAAGCCGCGTAGAGAAAAGGGGAGCCATGACGGCGACGAAGGTCAAGAAAGAGAACACGACAAAAGTCAAAAACAAGGGCAGGACCGAGCCCCCGTGGAACGTCATGCTCCACAACGACTGGAACAACTCGATGCCGAAGGTGGTCATCGTGCTGAAGAAAGTCATCCCCGGCATGACGCTAAAGAAGGCGACGAAGATCATGTGGGAGGCGCACAGCACCGGTCAGGCAGTCGTCAAGAGCTGCCACAAGGAGCTCGCCGAGCTGTACGTGGAACGCCTCCAGGCCGAGAACCTCACGGTCAGCATGGAGAAGGTCGGCTGAAGCGGCTCAGAAAAGCCCGAGATAGCGACTCCATAGAAACGGCCCGACGAACAGGGCGACCAGTCCGCCCAGAGCCATGAAGGTCCCGAATGGAATGCGGGTTCTGCGTTCTATCCTGCCCATGAACATGAGCAAGCCACTGACGAGAGCGCCCGCGAGCGCCCCGATAAAAACGGCGAGGAAGGCGTAGGGTCCGAGGAAAGCGCCGAGCATCCCCCCCATCTTCACGTCTCCCATCCCCATCCCGCCGGGATAGAGGAGGGCGATGATAAACAGCCCGCAGGCGACGGCCGCCGCCGAAGCCGGATACACCCACCACCACTCCGGCCTCGCGATGGTGGAGAGGACGAGCCCCGCGAGCGCGGCGGGACCGACGATGGCGTTCGGAAGGAGCCGGTGTTCGAGGTCGATGACGGCGAGCGGGACGAGGGCGAGTATCAGGGCGAGCGCAAGGAGAAGTTCCAAACTCAAACCGAAGCGATGCGCGCCGAGAGCGAACAGGAGGCCCGTCGCCGCCTCGACGAGCGGATAGCGGGCGGGAATGCGAACCCCGCAGCTCCGGCAGCGCCCTCGCAAGAGGAGGTACGAGAGGAGGGGGATATTGTCCTTCGGAGAGATGGGAGTCTTACACTCCGGGCACGTCGAGCCGGGCCAGGCGATTGATCGACGGAGGGGGACGCGGTGGATCACGACGTTCAGAAAGCTCCCGACGACGAGTCCGAAGACACCGGCAATGACTACGAGCAAGTCTCGCCTCCCGGAATTTCAGCGTTTCGCATCAGCGTCCCCATATCCGAACAAGCGTACCCGCGCGGATCGCGGCGGTCAAACGAGCTAAGATAGCCGCCATGATCGAGTTCGCGTTCAACTCGCTCGTCACGCTGCTCGTCGTGGTGGACCCGCCGGGGCTAGCCCCGATCTTCGCCGCGCTGACGCGAGGCTATTCCGAAAAACGCAAACGCGAGACGGCCATACGGGGCGTCTTTGTCGGAACGATAATTCTCCTCATCTTCGCCTTTGTCGGAGATGTGCTCCTCGGGGCTCTGGGCATAAGCCTCGCCGCGTTCAGGATCGCGGGCGGCATCCTCCTCTTCATCCTGGCCCTCGACATGATCTTCGGCAGCCCGCGCGGGGTGCGGGCGAGGTCGATTCAGGAACAGGAGGAGGACGACTACAGCCAGGACGTGACCGTCTTCCCGCTCGCGATACCACTCCTCGCCGGCCCCGGCGCCATCGCCACGGTCCTCCTCTACACCGGAGGCCGCGAACCGGCGGAGATCGCGCTGTTCATAGTCGTGCTCCTGTTCGTCCTCCTCCTCACCCTCGCCGCCCTCCTCCTTGCCCCGAAGATAATGGACCTCATGGGAGAGACCGGCGCGAACGTCCTCTCCCGCGTGCTGGGCGTCGTGATAGCTGCTCTCGCCGTCCAGTTCGTCCTCGACGGCGTGAGCGCGAGCCTGGCGTAGAGGACACGCCGTCCACGATAGACAGGCCGAAGGCGAGCCGCTATCAGTCGCGGTTCGATGGCGCCGTTTTTCCGGGTTCGCCGGTCGCGGGAAGCGGCTCTTTGAGGGGTGGGATCCAGGCCGCCGGCGCGAGGCTTCGCGGCTGGGCGGCGAGGTCCGCCTTAGGGTCGATAAGCAGTTGGGGCTCTCGCCCGTTGAGCGTGGCGTAGACCACGGCCCGAACCTCTATTTCTTCGTAGCCTCTTTCGCGAAAGCGGTCGGCTATCTCGTGGGAGAGTTGCAGGACCATGTCCGGATAGGGGGCCATCCTCCCGGCCTGCGATGCGGTCACGAGGCTGGTCGGCGATATTCGCCACGCCCTCTCACTCTCGGGGTCCGCGGCGTAGAAGGTCGCCTCCGCCGAGACGCTTCGCAGCTTCATGCGCCACGCGAAGCGGTGTCCTTCTTCGGTCCAGCTCGGGTTGCCCGGATAGAGGAAGTGCCGCAACGGCATGAGCAACTGGAAGGCCACGAACACCGCCAGCAGCGCGACGACTACTCGCCTCCGCGTCGAGCCTCCCGGCAACCGGGAAACGGCTCCACCCTCTTCCGGCGTTTCTTCCTCGCGCGCGGCATGCCGGGGCCACGAGGGCGCGAAGAACAGCGTGGTCGCGGCGATGGCGAACCACGGGAAGATGCCTATGTCGAAGAGTCCGGCGTTGGTGACGTGGAACCCGACAGCGAGTATGAAGGCCGGAACGCGCGTCCTCCTCCAGAGCAAAAGCGGCACGATGGAGAGGTCGAAAAGGAGCCCTCCGTAGCTGAAGAAGTATCCCGCCCAGTGAGTGAAGGCCTCCCCGAAGGGGTCCGTGAACGGGGAGATCCAGGCCCGCATCGGCTCCCCGCGCAGCCAGTCGCCGTTGATCTTGGCGAGGCCGCCGTAGAAGTAGACGACGCTTATCTGGAATCTCATCACCCACAACGCCCACGCCGGCGCGACGCCGGTCCCGACCTTCTCCGGTCGCCTCAGCGCGTCGAGCGAGAAGGCCCGGTGGGCCGGCGCGAAGATCATCAGCAGGCTGACCAGCGACACCAGGTAGAAGTGGTTGAGGTACCACGACTGATCCAGCAGGAACACGTAGGTGAAGCCCACGAAGAAGAGGGCCATGCACAGGCGGTAGAAGAGCCCAAGCGCGATGAACGCCGCCAGAACCCCGAGCGCGACGAAGTGGACGCGCATCCCGATCCCCGGCCACGGCGCGACCCATCCGAACCCGTAATACGTGAAGTGGAACGAAGGCTCGATGTAGAAAGGGCCGATCCAACCATAATAGAAGTAGCGGCAAACTTCCCAGACCATGATCAAGCCGAAACCAACGCGGAAGAACGCGAGCGAAGCGGCATCCACAGCCTCGAAAAGCCTCCCCGGCAAATCCTTCCACGGAGAGCCCCGGAGAACCCGCGCCGACGATGCCTCGGGCCGGACCTCGGAAACAGCGTTTTGCGCTTTGTCAGCCTGGTGCCGCAATATCACCCCCGGGCAACGCGGCGGAGAGGAGAGGACGGGCCCCCTCTCCGCCGAAGAGCCGAAGCTACCGAAAAAAACCCGGCCCTTTGAAAAGCTATTACCGGCGGCGCCTCACGAGACCGACGCCAACGGCGCCCGCGCCAAGAAGCGCGGCGCCCGCGACCGGAAGCAGGAGGCCTGGGCCGCCTGTGTCGGGCAGGGGAGCAACCTGGGCCGGAACGCCGTTGTCGTCATCGTCGAAGCCGTCGTCATCGTCGTAGTCCCCGGCAAAGGCAGCCGGGGCCACCAGCGCCAGGGCCATCATCGCCACAAAGGCCAGCAAAAGCAGTCTCTTCATCGACATCTCTCCTTTCGAGTCTCTTTCTCTTCCGGGAGCCGGTCCCGTCCCCGACCCGCGAAGTCAAGCTAAAAGACCCCGCCAGGAAATACAATATGAATTCAATTAGAATCCTTTAATGCAAGCATTAGAAAGTTCTAATGTGCCGTGATCTTCGGTCGGCGCGCGCGAGATGTCCGGTTTCGGCCTCTTATATACTCTTCTCATGGCGAGTGGTCCCATAGTCATCGTCGGCGGGTTCATGAGTTGGCCGCGGAGGTACGGAGAGTTTGCGGAGATACTGCGCGAGCTTTCCGGTTCGGAGGTCCGCGTCGCGCCGCTCACGCCCCTGGACTGGCTATCGAGTCTCGTTCGTGGCGGCGGGCAACTGGTCTTCGAGATCGCCACGACCGTGGATCGGGCGCTGCTGGAGAGCGAAGCGAAGAAGGTCATCCTCGTCGGGCATGCGGTGGGCGGGGTGGCGAGCCGGGTGTACATCGGAGGGGAGAAGCCTTATGGGGGGCGACGGTATTCCGGACACCGGAGGGTTTCGCACCTCATCACCCTCGGCTCTCCGCACTTCGTTAAGGACAGGTGGCCTTTTTCTCTTTTGTCCTCCGTGAACGACCTCTTCCCCGGCGCCCTCCACAAAGAGTCGGGGCTCCGGTACGTCTCGGTCGCGGGGGCGGCGGCCGACGGCGCGAAGGACCCGAAGGTTCGCAAGCTCTACGAGCGTGTGATCGAGGACGGCAGGGTCCCGGGGGATGGGCTCTTGCCGGTCGAGGCGGCCCTCCTCCCCGGCTCCGAACACGTCATCCTCGAAGACTTCCGGCGCGACGGAGAAGCGGGCCTCCCTTACGTAGCCAACCGGGAAGTCGTCGAGCTCTGGTGGCCGGAAGAATTGCGTCGGGACGATAGAATGACGGGATGACCGATCACACCCCGCGCCCGGACGACGAAATGCCGTGGGAACATCTCGGCGGCGACGGCGACGCTCTCAAGAGCGCGATGCGCCACTTCCCGACCGGCGTCACCGTCATCACCGCGGGAAGCGGAGAGGAGGCCGAAGGCATGACGGCGAACGCCGTGATCTCCGTCTCGCTCGACCCGCCGCTGATGCTCGCGAGCGTCCACAAGGAAGCCAGGATCCACGCCCGCATCAAGGAGGAGAGGCTTTTCGCCATCAACATCCTCGCCGAAGACCAGGAAGGCCACTCCCGCCTCTTCGCCTCCCCCGAACGCTCCAGCGGACTCGCCGCCGTCCACTCCCTCGGCGACGATGAAGATAGAGCCCCTCCCCTCGCGGCCGGCGCCCTCGCAGCCATCGAGTGCGAGCTGCAAGACATCTACCCCGGCGGCGACCACGACCTGTTCCTGGGCCGCGTCGTCGCCGTCCGCCTCGGCGACACCAGGAAGAACCCGCTCGTCTACCACGAGGGAACCTACCCGCGACTCGACCACGACCGGCGCCAGGCAAAATTCGGCGCCTTCATGGACTCCGCGCGCGGCTTCGACGCGAGAACCCAGGGTTTCCAGAGACGCAAAAAGCGCCGTTGAATCGAGGGGGCCGGATTAGTAGCCTCCATCCGTGGGCACCATCTTCCCATGTTCGGGAAGGACTTGTTGAAGATAATTCGTCCCCGGCCGTCGGAGACGAGCGGCCTCGTCTTACTCGAAGGCGAAGAGAGGAACGGTGTGATCCTCTCCGGCAAAGCCGTCTCTCCCGTCTCGAACGAGACGTACGAGATAAGAAACGGCTACCTCGACCTGCTCGGGAGGAGGTCGGGCGCGGACAACTTCGCCAACCTGACGAACTTCCTGCCCGGCGCCGGAAGGGCTTACGAGCCGCTGTGGCGCGTGAGGTCTCTGGATTTGCTGACCGGAACCCGCTTCCCCAACGATCGGGAAGTGGAGATCATCTCGGAGCTGGCGAACGTCGAACGCGGCGGCCTCTTCCTCGACCTCGGATGCTCGGCGGGACTTTACACGAGGAGCGTCGCGAGCGCCCTCGGAGACTCCGGCGACGTCGTCGGCATCGACATCTCGCCCTCGATGCTGAAGGAGGCCGCGAGAAGAGCCGGGAACCTCGGAGTCTCCCCCTCCTTCGCCCGCGCCGACGCGAAGAACCTTCCCTTCGCCGACGCTTCGTTCTCGGGCGCGCTCTGCGGAGGTTCGCTCAACGAGTTCGGAGACCCCGCGAGGGTCCTGCGCGAAACGCGGAGGATACTAAGACCGGGTGGCCGGCTCGCGATCATGGGCATTCTCCGAGCTTCCAACGGGACCGGTCTGCGTCTGCAACGCCTCCTCTCCACCGGCGGCGCACGGTTCTTCGGACGGGACGAACTGCGGAGCATGTTCTCCCACTCGGGCTTCGAGGCGGAGGAGATGCGAACCTTCGGGGCCGTGTTCTTCATCTCCGCGGCGCGCCGGTAAAAAACGGGACGCTTGACAATCTTCCCTCCTTTGCTGTAATTCCGACACGGAATGTAGGATTTGATCGGAGGGCGGAATTTTGCAGCAGGTTGAACGAAGTTCGCAAGCGAGCGGGTTAGCGGATGCTCTGCCGTCGCCGCGGGTCGGGGTCGCGCTCGGCGCGGTGAGTGTGATGGCGGTTCTGGGGTTTGCCATCGTGAGCGGGCAGGGGTTCAGGCAGGGGATTTTGTACGGGCTCGGGGTATTGTTCGGGGTGGCGTTGTATCACGCGCGCTTCGGGTTCACCTCGGCGTTTCGGCAGTTGATATCGGTCGGGCAGGGGAAGGGCATCCGGGCTCACATGCTCATGCTCGCCGCGGCCAGCGTGATCTTCGCCCCCATCCTCGCCGCCGGGACGGGGTTTTTGGGAGTGGAGACGGTGGGCAATGTCTCGCCGCTCGGGGTCTCGGTCGTTCTCGGAGCTTTCATCTTCGGGATCGGGATGCAACTCGGCGGAGCCTGCGCCTCAGGGACGCTGTTCTCCATCGGCGGCGGACAGACCGCTATTTTGCTCACGCTCGCCGGGTTTATCGGGGGGTCGGTCATCGGGGCGTGGCACTGGGGCTTCTGGACGCGGGATTCATTCAACTGGGCCACGATATCGCTCGCCGATGAGTTCGGATACACGAGCGCATTGCTGATACAGCTCTCCTTTATCGGGGCGGTGGCGCTGGTGAGCCTCGCGGTGTCGCGTCGCAGAAACCCGCCGCCCGTGACCGAAAAACCGAGCGCGAGCGGGACAGCGAGGGTGGTGCGCGGGACCTGGCCTCTGTGGGTCGGGGCGCTCGTTCTGGCGGGCCTCAACGCCGCGACGCTCTTCATCGGCGGTTCTCCGTGGGGCGTGACGGGCGCCTTCGCGCTGTGGGGTTCGAAGATAGCGATGGCCCTCGGCATAGACGTGACCTCGTGGACGTACTGGTCGGGCGACAACTCCGCCGCGCTCGAAACCTCCGTCCTCGCCGACGTCACCTCGGTCATGGACTTCGGCATCATCCTCGGCGCGATGACCGCCGCCGCCATCGGCGGGACCTTCGCCCTCCACAAACGCATCCCGTGGAAGACGGCCGCGGCGGCCATAATCGGGGGACTGCTCATGGGCTACGGCGCGCGCCTCGCCTACGGATGCAACATCGGCGCGTACTTCAGCGGCGTCGCGTCTTTCAGCCTCCACGGCTGGCTCTGGGCGGGGATGGCGCTGCTCGGCACGTACCTCGGCCTCAAGTTCCGCCCCCTCTTCGGGCTCGGAGTGCCAAAGCCCGACGACTCGCGCTGCTAGCGTAGAGACGTGGCATGCCGTGGAGACGTAGCATGCTGGATCCGAGAGAAGACGTCCTGGGGGCGCGGGCATCCTGCCCGCATGAGAGCAGGCGTGCATCGCGGGCTTCCAGCCCGCGCCACCAGGATGCCCACGCTCCCATCAAACTCGGTTTGGAGATACTCAGCTAAAGGCTAATTGCGCGATTTTCAGAAGGGACTGCTGAGAATCGCTTCAAAGCCGCTCGACCTCTTCGGGCGTGGGATGCGCCCCCTGCGCGCCCTCTTTGGTTACGGCGGCGGCTCCGGCTCTGACGGCGAAGGCGACGGCTTTGGCGAGCGGATCTTTCTCCGCCAGCCTCGCGGCGAGCGCGCCGACGAAGGCGTCTCCGGCTCCCGTGGTGTCCACCACTTCGACCTCCGGCGCGGAGAAATGTCCGCTCGATTCTCCGTCGGCGTAGACCGCCCCGGACGCCCCGACGGTGACGACGGCGGAGCGAGATCCGAGCGAGAGGAGCGACGAGGCGGCTTCGAGCGCGCCTTCGGCTCCT
>JBOHBL010000553.1:0-4552 GCA_050698295.1 Rubrobacteraceae bacterium
GGCGACGAACGAGGCGATCTGGGACGTGGATCTGTCGGCGGACAGGCAGACGTGGAACGGGGCGTTCGAGACGATGTTCGGCTACCCCCAGAATGAAGTGACGAACGAGGCGTGGTGGACAGAGCGCATACATCCGGAAGACCGGGAGCGGGTGCTCGAAAGCGTCGCCGCCGCCTTCCAGAACAACGAAGACACGTGGCGCGAGGAATACCGCTTCCGGAGATCCAACGGCGCGTACCTGACGGTCGTGGACCGGGCTTACGTGGCGCGCGACGAAGAGGGCGAGCCGGTGCGGATGATCGGCTCCATGATGGATGTCACCGAGCAGCGGCTGGCCGAGAGCGGACTCCGGGCCTCCGAGGCCGAGCTGCGGGCGTTGTTCACGGCGATGAAGGACGTCATCCTCGTGCTCGACGGCGAGGGACGCTATATCAAGGTCGCCCCGACGGACCCCTCGCTTTTGTACAAGCCCTCCGAGGAGCTGGTCGGCAATACGCTCCACGAGGTCATGCCGGCGGAGCAAGCCGACATGTTTCTGGGCCGGATCCGGCAGGCGCTGGACACGCGGCAGCCGGTCTACACGGAGTACAGCCTGCCGATAGGCGGCGAGGAATTCTGGTTCGCCGGCACCATCTCTCCCATGATGGAGGATCAGGTGGTCTTCACCGCCCGCGACATCACCGAGCGGAGGCGGACGGAGGAGGAGATAAGGCAGCTCAACGAAGAACTCGAAGACCGGGTGCGGAAGCGCACCGCGGAGCTGCGAAACACCCTGCGGAGGCACGAGAAGTCCATCGCCAGGGAGCAGACCTTGAGGGTCTCAAGCGCGGCGCTCGTGGCGGCCCCGGACAGGGAGGGCATCTACGCGGCGGCTCTGGAGGCGATCCTTCCCTTTATAGACGAAGCTCCGGGTACGCGGGTGAGCATCTGGTCGGGTTCGAGCGAGAAGGACGTCTGCATGAGAGCGGCGGGGGACCTCGCGGAGGAGATCGAAGGCAGAGAGACTTTTATCCGGGATTTCCCCGCGGAGGTCCGCGAACCTCTGCTTGAAGGACGCTCCGTCGAGGTGCGCCCCGGCGAGGCGGCGAGTTTTCAGGACGCCTTCGGTTTTCAGACGAAACTCGGGGCGCTGTTCATGGCGCCGCTGTTCGTTGGAGGACGCTTCGAGGGCAGGATCGTGGTGGCGAGCGACTCGGATCTGCTCGGCGAGATCAAATACGCCCTGGAGACCCTCGCTTCCCAGGTCGCGCTGGCTCTGGAGCGCGCCGACCTCATCGAAGATTTGCACCAGCGCCAGATCGAGGAGCGGTTCCGCTCCCTCATCCAGAACTCCTCCGACGTGATCGCGATCTTCGACGAGAACGGCGCCGTGAGCTATGTGAGCCCGGCGGTCGAGCGGATGCTGGGCCTCACTCCCGAAGAGGTGGTCGGCAAAGACGGCCTTGCTTTCGCGCACCCGGACGACGCCGAACGAACGCGGGATTTCCTCGACGGGCTCCTCGAAGGCTCGAACGACACCTCCTCCATCGAGCTGCGCCTCCGCCACGCCGACGGCTCGTGGCTGAACATGGAGTGGCGCGCCAGCAACCTGCTCGACGACCCGAACGTGCGCGGCGTCGTCATCAACTCCCGCGACGTCACCGAGAGCAAGCGGGCCGAAAGAGCGCGAGAGGAACAAACGCTCCAGGCGGCCCTGCGCGCGGACGTGGGCGAAGCCCTCAACCGCGGCGGCCCCCTCCCCGCTGTCCTCCGGCGATGCACGGACGCGATGGTCGAACGCATCGGGGAGGTTTCTTTCGCCCGCATCTGGACGCTCGACGAGGGGCACAACGAGCTGACGCTGCAGGCCAACTCCGGCGGCTCCGGCGCGCAAGCCCTCCCTCCCACGCTCAAGGTGTCCACCAGCAACCTCATCAAGGAGGTCGCCCGCACCCGCAAGCCCCTGCTCATAAACGACATGCGGAGTGACGAACGTTTGCTCACCCGCGACTGGGCGCGAAGCGCGGGCATGAACTCCATAGCGGCGTATCCTCTCGTCGTCGAAGGCAACCTGGTGGGAGTCGTCACGACGCTTTCCGCCGCGCCGTTACCGTCCCACGCGGTCGAAGCCGTCGATTCCGTGTCCAATCCCATCTCGCAGGGCATCCGGCGCAGGTGGGCCGAGGACAAACTCATAGAAGCCCGCGACCTCGCCGAGGACGCCGCCCGCGCCAAGAGCGAGTTCCTGGCGAACATGAGCCACGAAATACGCACCCCCATGAACGGCGTGATCGGGATGACGGAGCTTTTGCTCGACACGCGCCTCGACGCCGAACAGCGCGAGTTCGCCGAGACGGTTCGTCTTTCGAGCGAATCATTGCTCACCATCATCAATGACATCCTGGACTTCTCGAAGATAGAGGCCGGCAAGATGCGTATCGACGCGACGGACTTCGACCTGACCTCGGTGGTCGAGGAGGTCGTGGTGCTTTTCGCCCATAAAGCCCATCTCAAGGGCCTGGAGCTCGCGAGCCTGGTCGAGTACGACCTGCCGACTCGTCTCAGGGGCGACCCCGGCAGGCTGCGCCAGGTACTCGCCAACCTGGTCTCCAACGCCGTGAAGTTCACCGAGGAGGGCGAGGTCGTGCTCCACGCGGAGCTCATCGAGGAGGGCGAGAGTTCGGTGAGGGCGCGCTTCGAGGTCTCCGACTCCGGGATCGGGATCGGCGCCGAAGAGCGGGAGGGGCTCTTCCGGTCGTTCTCTCAGGCAGACGCCTCCACCACGCGCCGCTACGGCGGGACGGGCCTCGGACTTGCGATCTCCAGACAACTCGTCGAGCTTATGGGGGGGGATATAGGGGTCGAGAGCGAACCCGGCGCGGGCAGCGCGTTCTGGTTCACCGCGACGCTCGAAAAGCAGAGCGAAGTCCGCGAGGAAGACCTCATCCCCAGGACCAACCTCGCGGGCCTCAAAATCCTCATCGTGGATGACAACGAGACGAACCGCGAGATCCTCACGCGCCAGATCTCCCCGTGGAACATGCGCGTCGAGAGCGCCGAGGACGGCGCGGGCGCCCTCCATCTCCTCCGCTCCGCCTCGGACGCCGACGACCCCTACGACGTCGCCGTCATAGACATGCACATGCCCGGCATGGACGGCATGCAGCTCGCGAGGACCATAAAGGGGGACGAGGCGACCTCCTCGACGCTTTTGGTGATGCTCACCTCCCTGGGACAGCGCGAGGGGAGCGAGGACGCCCGGCTCGCGGGGATATCCGCCTATCTGACCAAGCCCGTCAAGCAGTCGGAGCTGTTCGACGCGCTGGCGCTGGTCCTCGGCGGAACCGAGCGGGAGCCGGAGAGCGAGGTCGGCGAGAAGCGAATCATCACGCGCGACAGACTCCGGGAGTCGCGTTCCCGGCTCAGGCCGCTCGTGCTCGTCGCCGAGGACAACCTCGTCAACCAGAGGGTCGCGACCCGGATGCTCGAACGGATAGGGTATCGGGCCGAGGTCGCGGGCGACGGTCTCCAGGCGCTCGAGGCCCTCGAAGAAAAGACCTACGCCGCCGTGCTGATGGACGTGCAGATGCCCGAGATGGACGGTTACGAGGCGTCCGCCGAGATCCGGCGCAGGGAGGGCGGCGAACACCATACCCCGATCATCGCGATGACCGCCAACGCGATGGCCAGCGACCGCGAAGCCGCGCTCGCCGCTGGGATGGACGACTACCTCTCGAAGCCGGTCAAGACCGAAGAGCTGGTCGAAGCGTTGAAGAAGTGGGCGCCCGCGGTGGAATCCGCCGCATCCAGCTCCAACGGCACTCGCGTCGAGCCGGAGGAAGAGGTCTTGAGCGCGGTCGTCATAGCGAGCCTCCGGGAGCTTCAGGGAGAGGACGAGCCGAACCTTCTCTCCGAGCTGGTCGACACCTTCGAGGAAGACACCTCCGAACGCCTGCGGACGCTGCGTCAGGCTTTCAAATCCGATGACGCGGAGAGCGTCGCGCGGATCGCCCACGCCCTGAAGGGAAGCACCGGGAACATGGGCGTCGTCAGGATGAGCCGTCTCTCGGCGGAACTTCAGGAAGCCGGCTCGTCGGGAGATCTGGGGCGAGCCGCGCCGCTCATCGAAGGGCTCAAAAAAGAGTTCGAGCGGGCGCTTCCGGCGCTCCGCTCGGCGGCAAAAGGAGAGGCGCGGATTTGAGGATCCTCATCGCCGAAGACGACGCCCTGACGCGCCGCATCCTCCAGCGCGCGATCCAGAACCTCGGTCACGAATGCCTGCTCGCCCGCGACGGGACGCAGGCGTGGAAACTGCACGAAAGCGAATCCTACATCGACGTCATCATCAGCGACAGGATGATGCCCGGCATCGACGGCATCGAACTGTGCCGCAGGGTGCGCGAGGCGAGCGAGAACTGGTACACCTTCTTCATCTTCATCACCGCCCTGGGCGAAAAGGGGGACCTGATCGAAGGCTTGAAAGCCGGCGCCGACGATTATTTGGCCAAGCCCCTCGACCACGAGCAACTCCAGGCGCGATTGCTGGCGGCCTCCCGCGTGACCTCTCTCCACC
>JBOHBL010000554.1:0-5488 GCA_050698295.1 Rubrobacteraceae bacterium
AGCTTGCTCATCAGCCCGCCGCCGGTCGCCCCCAGCGGGTGTCCGTGGGCGATGGCGCCTCCCCACGGGTTGACTTTGTCCATGTCGGGCTTCAGCTCGTCGGCCCACGAAAGCACGACCGAAGCGAAGGCTTCGTTTATCTCGATCCAATCGAGGTCGTCCATGGCGAGCCCGGCCTTTTTCAGCGCCGCCCTCGTCGCCGGTATGACGCCCGTCAATTGCATCGTCGGATCGTCGCCGACCGCCACGCGAGCCAAAAACCGCGCCTTCGGTCGGAAACCGTCCGCCTCCGCCCGCTCCCGGTCGCCCACGAGCACGGCCGAAGCCCCGTCGGAGATTTGCGAAGAGTTCCCCGCCGTCACCACGCCGTCGGGCCGGAAGACGGTGTCGAGGGAGGCCATTTTCTCCGGGTCGATGTTCGAGCGGACGCCTTCGTCGCGGTCGAGTTCGACCCCGTTGCCGTCGGGGTCGAGACCTTTCGTGGGAAGTATCTCGGGGTGCGAGGCGCGCGCGCTGGCCCTCCGGTGGCTTTGCGTGGAGAGGGCGTCAACGTCGTCGCGGGTTATGTTCCATTTGTCGGCGATCCGCTCGGCGCTCTCGCCCTGGTGGATGAGGTCCTGCTTCGCGAGCAGCGCCGGGTTGAGCTTCTCGAAGCCGCCGTCTATGTCGCTGAACATCGGCGCCCGCGTCATGTTCTCCACGCCGCAACCGATAGCGTAGGACATGTCGCCCGCCGCGACCGCTTGAGAGGCGAAGTGGACCGCCTGCTGGCTGGAGCCGCACATGCGGTTGAGCGACACCGCCGGCACCTCCACGGGGAAGTCGGCGAGGAGCACTCCCAATCTCCCGACGTTCGCTCCCTGCTCCCCGGCCTGCGTGACGCAACCGGTGACGACGTCCTCGACCTTCTCGGGGGCGATGCCGACCCTCTCCACCAGACCGCGCAGCGCGTGGGCGAGCAATGCGTCCGGGCGGACCTCCCGGAAGGCTCCATTCCTCCTGCCGAACGGCGTCCTGACCGCCTCGATGATGACTGCTTCAGACATCTCTTTCTCCTAACCTTCGACTTTCAGCGCGACTTCGATGTTTCCTCGCGTCGCCGACGTCTTGTTTTGTTTCGAGGCGACGAGCCTGAGAGCGCCGTACGTCCATGAAAACCCCTTCCTGATCAGTTCACGACGGACATTGTAACCCGGCTCGGACGCTCCGGGTCGTGGAAGATCCGTTGTCTCGCAACCTCCGTCCGGCTTGACGAAACTCCGCTCTCTCCGGTGTTCAAATTCCTGTCCCAGCGCGGGAAGGAACTCGAAGTTATGGAGACCCGGATACGGTGCCCGGTCCCGAAGGTGATCCCCGTCGCCCACAAGTCCACGCAATACTCGTAGACCCGCCCCGGCTCGATGGGACTCGGTTTCGTCGGTGAGACCTCGCCCGGAGCCGGATAGCTCTCCCTCGCGCTCGCGCGGATTATTCCGTCCGTCACGACGATGGATCTCCCATCGGGATGAACGTCCGTGAGCCTCGCGACGAAATCCGTGTCCGGCACCGAGGAGGCCGCAAATAGCGTCGCCCAAACTTTGCCCAGAACCGTATAGTCCGAGTCGAGGGGTTCGCTCGTGTACGTGAGGACGTCGGGTCGGGCTTCGATCTCCCTCTGATCCCTCGGCCCAGAGCCGTGGATGGGAGCGAGCAAAGTCGCCCCTCCGATAGTCGGGGCGGGAAAGCTCGGATCGTAGTCGTACTCGTCGGGCTTGCTCTTTTTCGGGCTTTCGCGCGATAGCCCGCCGTCCGCCTGAAAGTTCCACGCTTCCGTTTTCGCGCCGGGCGGCGGCCACGTCTCGAAGCCTCGCCAGAGGTCTTCGCCCATCACGAAGACCTCGACGGGGGGATGGTTTTCCAGAGCTTCCTCTTTGCCTTTGAGCGTCGCGTCGAACCAGCGGAGGTGGCGGTCGGTGAGGTCGCCGTCGGCGTTTATGAAACTGCCGGAACTCGCCATGCCGAAGTTCAGCTCTCCGAAGGTGCTGCCGAAGTCGCCGTGGGTCCACGGCCCCACGAGAAGGCGAGGCGGACGCATACCGGCTTCTTCGCTCCTCTCCTTCATCGCTTCGTATTGCCGCAGCGTCTCCCCGATAAAGCAGTCGTACCAGCCACCGATGTGGAACGAAGGCAAGTTTATGCGACCGTACTTCCCGTCTATGTTCACCTCGTTCCAGGCCCCGTCGTCCACGCCGCGTCCCAGGCCGAGGGCGGCGGTGGCGGAGGCGTTCGGGAGTTTGGAGAGCGGGAGGGAATCGTAGCCGCCTCCGGCGAGGATCCCATCGACGGTCTCCATCAGGGCGGGGAGCCGTTCGCCGATCTCCTCCCGATCCCCGGCGTGTCTCCTGAAAAGCTCGTGCGGCGCGATGGAGGCTTGAGCCCAGTACTGGATCAGGCCGAGTTCCTGAGCCCCGCCCCGCAAGCTCGCCCCGTTCAAGTGATTCCCCCACGTCTGTCCGGGCGCGATGCTTTTGAGGGAAGGAGGCTGTGTCGTTGCGGCGTGCCACTGGGTTTTTCCGAAATACGAAAGCCCCCACATCCCGACATCGCTGTTCGAGCCGGGCAGTTTCGCCGCCCACTCGACGGAATCGTGACCGTCGTCTATCTCCTGCGGGAACGAACCGAAATCGCCTTCGGAGGCGAAGCGTCCCCGCACGTCCTGAACGACGACGATGTATCCGCTCTCGGCGGCGCGTATGGGATCGAGGTACGTGAAGTCGCGCAGGAGGTCCTTGCCATACGGCAGCCGCGTGAGGAGGACCGGATACGGCCCGCCGGGGGGACGGCACACGTTCGAGTGCAGCGTCGCGCCGTCGCGCATGGTGGCGGGGACGTTTATCTGGATGAGGACCTCGCGGATGGGTGGCATCCGGCTCCTTTCTGGTCGCTGTCGCTCCCCGGGAGTGGGGAGTAGGGAGTGGGGTCATTCTCGACTGTCTCTTCTTCGATACCCTCGCCTTCCACGCTCGACGGACTCTCGCTGAATTCGAGAGGAGGCTTCGGCGCTGTGGGCCTCGACCTCTTGTCTTTTCCCTACTCCCCACTCCCCAAACGAGCGAAGCGAGTGCCTCCCTACTCCCCGCGAGCGAAGCGAGCTTCAGCGAAGCGTTCCCGAAGCTCCATCTTCTTGAACTTGCCGACGGAGGTTTTGGGTATCTCCTCGGCGACCTCGTAGCGGTCGGGGAGCCAGAATTTGGCGAAGTCGGGAGCCAGGTGGGACTCGAGTTCTTCGGGGGTGGCGCTCTGTCCCTCTTTGAAGACGATGGCGGCGAGGGGGCGTTCCTGCCATTTGTCGTCGGGGATGGCGATGACGGCGGCCTCGGCGACGGATTCGTGGGCCATCAGGGCGTTTTCCAGGGCGACCGAGGAGATCCACTCCCCGCCGGACTTTATGAGGTCCTTCGTCCTGTCTTTGATCTCCAGATAGCCGCGCCGGTCTATGGTGGCGATGTCGCCGGTCTTGAGCCAGCCGTCTTCGCTGAACTTTTCCTCCGAGTCCGGGGACTCGTAATACGATCTCGCCACCCACGGTCCCCTTATCTCGACTTCTCCCATCGTCTCCCCATCCCACGGAGCGAAACCCTCGTCACCCCTCGTCCGGACTTCGATGAAGGGCATCGGGATGCCCTGTTTGGCGCGGTACCTGTATTGTTCGTCTTTGGAGGCGCTCTTCAGCTCGCTCGTGAGAGTGGCGAGGGTGCCGAGCGGGGTCGTCTCGGTCATGCCCCAGCCCTGGAGGATCGAGAGTCCGTGGCGCTCCTCGAAGCCCCGGATCATTGCCTCCGGAGGCGCCGAACCCCCGACGAGCATGGCTCTCAGATTCGAGAGGTCGTACTTGTCGGGCTCCTTGTCGAGGGTCTGGAGGAGGCCGAGCCAGATCGTCGGCACCCCGGCCGTGGCGGTGACTTTCTCTCCCTCGAAGAGTTCCAGCAGACTCTCGGGGTCGAGGCGCGGCCCCGGAAAGACCTGCTTCGCCCCGGCGAGCACGCAACTGAACGGGAGTCCCCAGGCGTTGGCGTGGAACATCGGGACGACCGGCAGCACCACGTCCGACTCGCCGATAGCCAGCGCGTCCGCCACGAGGTGTCCCAGCGAATGCAGCGCGATCGCCCGGTGCGAATACACGACGCCCTTCGGCTTTCCCGTAGTCCCCGACGTATAGCACATCGCCGCCGCGCTCCGCTCGTCGAGATCAGGGTACTCGAAGCCGCTTTCGTCTTCCCCTTCGAGCAACTCCTCGTAGTCGAGGAAGCCTTCCGGCACGTGGTTCGTCTCCGAAAGCACTATGACGTGGTCGAGGTCCGCCCGGTCGCGGACCTTCTCGAAGAGCGGGAGAAGGCTCTCGTCCACGAGCAGAGCCCTGTCCTCCGCGTGGCCGATGATGTAGGCGAGGTCGTCGGGGTGGAGGCGGAGGTTGAGGGTGTGCAGTACGGCCCCCGCGCACGGGATGCCGAAGTACGCCTCCAGGTGGCGGTGGTGGTTCCAGCAAAGGGTCGCCACCCGGTCGCCGCTCCCCATGCCGAGGCGTTCGAGCGCGAGGGCGAGCTTCTTCGAGCGGGAAGCGAAGTCTTTGTATGTATAGCGGTGGAGGGATTTGTCCGCTTTGCGGGTGACTATCTCCTTGTTTCCGAAGAGTGTTTCGGCGCGTTTGAGGATCGCGGTCAGGTTGAGCTGGTACTCCATCATCAGGCCGCGCATTGTGTGCTCCCTTCGGTCGCGCTGGTCAGCTTGTCAGCTTTCTTTCTTCGACTTTTTCGGCGAAGCGGACGCGCAATTCGCGTTTGAGGATTTTGCCGGCGGTGTTTCGCGGGAGGTCCTCGACGAAGAAGACGTGCTTTGGGACTTTGAAGGGGGCGAGGCGTTCGCGGGCGAATGCTTTGAGTTCGTCGGCGAGGGCGTCGTTCGCTTCCGCGCCGTCCTTCACGGCGACTACGGCGCTGACTGCTTCGATCCACTTTTCGTCCGGGAGCGCGACGACGGCGACCTCGGAGACGGCTTCGTGGTCGTAGAGCGCGTCTTCGACCTCGCGTCCGGCGACCGTGACGCCGCCGGTGTTGATCACGTCCTTCACGCGATCCACGACGTAGAGGTATCCCTCCTCGTCGAAGTACCCGACGTCGCCGGAGTGGAACCATCCGCCCTCGAAGGCTTCTTCGGTCTCCTCGGGTTTCTCCCAGTAGCCGACCATGAGGTGTGGGGAACGGTGGACTATTTCTCCGTGCTCGCCGGGCGGAACGTCGTTCATCTCGGGGTCCACCACGCGGGTCTCGACGTTGAGGGACGCCCGCCCGGCGGAGGCGAGCCTCTCCTCCGTGTGTTCCTCGGGCCGGAGGACGGTGGCGAGGGGTGCGATCTCACTCTGGCCGTAGCAGTTGTAGAGTCTGGGGTCGGGGAGTCTCTCGCGAAGCTCTTTGAGCACCGGCACGGGCATGATGGAGGCTCCGTATTGCAG
>JBOHBL010000555.1:0-2481 GCA_050698295.1 Rubrobacteraceae bacterium
ACGTCTCTACGAGCGACTCGTCTCCCGACTCCTCGGGAAGCGAAGCTCTTCCTCAACCCGCGCAAAGCACCACCTCCGGCTTCGCCACACCGTCCTCCCCAGAATAAACCGCCAGCAATTCACCCTCGCTCTCGACCCGGAAACCGCCCTCGATCCCCGAAACGCGGAACGCGCGCCCACTGCAAACGCCCCGCGCCACCTCGCCTCCAACCTCGACCACCGGTAAATGCGCCAGGATTTCCGTTGGTGGTATTATGCGGTTACAAATGCTTTGTTCGTCGAACTCTTCGGGAGATACGGCGTTATCGGCGGAAAAACGTCCGACTGAGCTGCGGTGGAGGGTGGTGAGGTAGGCGCCGGTTTTGAGGGACTCGGCGAGGTCGGAGACGAGGGAGCGGACGTAGGTTCCGCTGGAGCAGGAGATATCGAAGGTCGCTGTTTTGGCGGGTTGGTCGAAGGAGACGAGGGTGAAGGAGTGGACTGTGATCTCGCGCTCTTTCCTCTCCACTTCGAGGCCTTTCCGGTGGAGGTTGTAGAGGCGTTCGCCGCCGACCTTGACCGCGGAGGCCATCGGGGGCAGTTGGGTTATCTTTCCGGTGAAGTTCGGGAGGGCGGCCCGAACCTCCTCTTCGCTCGGAACTTTCGCGTCGAGTTCGACGATTTCGCCTTCGGCGTCGAGGGTGGTGGAGGTGGCCCTGAAGCGGGCGGTCGCGGTGTACGACTTCTCCATGTCCGTCACGTAGCGCGAGAGGCGGGTGGCGCGACCGATCATGAGGATCAGAAGTCCGGAGGCGAGAGGGTCCAACGTCCCGGTGTGTCCGACTTTGGTTTTTTTGGGGAGGAGGCGTTTCACCATCGCGACGGCGCGGGCGGAGGGGATCCCGGACGGCTTGTCCGCGAGCAATGCGCCAAATGGAGCGTCTTGCGCTATCTGTCGTCTCCGAGGTCGAGGCGGCTTTCGAGGACGCCGAGAAGCTCTTCTTTCGCCTGCTCGGGCGTCATGCCGGGACGGGTGTAGCCCGCAGCCAGCTTGTGCCCGCCGCCCCCGAAGAGGCTCGCTATCTCGGCCACGTCCACGGTCTCGGATCGGAGGGAGCCTTTCGTGCCGTGGGGAACTTCGCGCAGGTGAGCCACGACGTCCACCCCGGCGACGGTTCGGAGGTTGTCGATGGCTTCTTTGGATTCCAGCTCCGAGCCGCCGGTGCGTTCGTAGTCGGCGTTGTCCACCGTGGCGATTATGGCTTCGCCGTAGCGGATCGCGTTCGCCATCGTCACGCCGACGATGTTGAGCTGCGAGATGGCGCCGGTGCGGTTTATGCGGTCGTCCACGTCGGCGGGGACCACGCCGGCGCGGAGGAGGTCGGCGACCATCTCGTGAGCTTCGGGGGAGATGTTGCGGAAGCGGAAGCCCCCCGTGTCGGTGCGGATGCCGGTGTAGATCGCCTCCGCGGATTCCTTATCCACCGGGACTTCGAGTTCGGCGAAGAGGCGGGCGACGATCTCCGCGGTGGCGGCGGCCCTGCCGTCCACGAAGTTGTACTCGGCGTAGAGCGGGTTGTCGGCGTGGTGGTCGAGGTTCAGCTTCGCCCCGGAATCGGGGATCAAAACTCCAGTCCTCTCCGGCCGCGAGGTATCGACCGCGAAAAGCTCGTAGCCCTCGGGAAGCTCGGTCTTCGCGTCGGGGATGAGCCAGCGGAGGTAGTTCGGGACCTCTTCTGAGTGGCAGAAGATGGCGTCCGCGCCGAGGTGGCGCATCAAACGCGCGAGAGCGGCGGAGGCCCCGATGGCGTCGCCGTCGGCGCCCACGTGCGTGGTCACGGCGACTTTATCGAGGCTCCTCAAAAGCTCGGCGACCTCTCGCAGGGTATTATTTCTCGTTTTGGTTCTCTCCATCGGAGCGCACCTCCCTCAATGCGGCTTCTATTTTCGTTGCCTGCTCGACCACCGGGTCGGGCTCGAAGCGGAGCTTCGGCGTCCGCTTCAGGCGCGTCTGCGCCCCGACGGAAGATTGTATCCGTCCCGCCGCGCTCTGCAGTCCCTCTCTCGCTTCTTCGGCCCGCTCGTTGAGCACGCTGTAGAAAACCGTCGCGCGGGAGACATCCGGGCTGACCCGCACGTCCGTCACCGTCACGAGACCGTGGATGCGCGGGTCGGCGAGATCGGCGACCTCTTCGCCCACGATCTCCTTCAGTCGCGATTCTATTTTCCTCGTTCTCTCGCTCACAGCCGGCTGAACTCCTCGCGCCAGTCCACGATCTTCAACTCGTCGTAGTTGAGGAGCGTTTGGCGCACTTCGTTTCGCTTGTCCTCGGCGGCGCCGTGGGAGACGGCGGCCAGCGCGAGCTCGACGGTCGCCCGCTGCCAGAGGTCCTGGTGGTTCGACTCGACCACCGAGACGTTCTTGCGGCGCAGACGGTCCTTGATCGAGCGCATCGTCTGCCGTTTGTCTTTCAGGCTGGAGGCATAGGGCAACTCCAGCTC
>JBOHBL010000556.1:0-9047 GCA_050698295.1 Rubrobacteraceae bacterium
GCCCACAGCGCGGCTTCCAGCGAACGCACGACGTAGCCGGAGCCCCGGATTTCCGTTTTCTTTTTGAACGAACCGCTTGCGACCTCGTCTATCTCGGGGGCGAGCGGGTATTTCTCCCAGTATCCGGTTGGATCGTAGCGATTCGAGAGCAATTCCTCCTTGCTCGCTCCGTTTATCGCGCCGGAGATCACGGCTCCAAGATAGCGGCAGCCGTCCACGGCGTTTTCGGCTCCGTGCGTGGTGAGCGAACTCTCGCCGGAGTACCGGATGGCGTCTTCGGGCCGCGAAGCGAAGAACAGCGGGACCGGAGCGAGGCGCATTATGGAGCCGTTGCCCGCTTTGTTGGGATCCGTGGGACCGCTGCGAGGGTCGCCGGTGCGCTGGAAGCGGTTCAAAGCCTCGCTCGTCGTGAAACCAATGTCGAAGCAGGAGCCCGTGCTGCTCAGGTGGCCGTCGCGCCGCCACCGGACATAGCGTTCGAGTTGATCGACGGGATCGAAGGCTCCGCATTCGAGGAGGCTCTCGGCGAGGCACAGCGCCATCGAGGTGTCGTCGGTCCAGGAGCCGGGCGGGTTGCCATGCGCCGTGTCCCTGTCCATATCTTCCACAGGCTTGAAGGAGCCGGGCCTTTGGAACTCGACCGCCGCTCCCAGCGCGTCTCCGGCGGCGAGACCGAGAAGGGCTCCGCGATAGCGTTCTATTTGACGGACTTCCGCCACCTCTACCTCGGCTCGTATACGTCGTAGATCATGGGTTCCAGTCCCTCGTCGCCGACGCCGGTGCGGTACTGGATGTATCTGGCGCGTTGCAAATAGGCGAGAGCGGTGCGTGCCTTCCCTTCCAAAGCCGGTATCTCTTCTTCGAGGTCTTGGACTCTGGAGGCGTCGAGGATCACGTCGGCTTCGTCGTTGTCCTGCCAGAGTTGCCAGAGTCGTCTCCAGAGAGCGTCGTTTTCGGGTGAGAGTGGTTCGCGCTCCACCGTCTCAGCCTTCCTTTCCGTGACGCTTGAGTTCGAAGACGATGTGGGATATTTCCGGGACGAGGAGCTTCTCGACCGCGAGGCGGACGGCGTTTCGGGAACCGGGAAGGCAAGCGAGGAACTTCCCGCCCGCCGAACCGGCGATGGCCCGACTGAGCATCGCCGCGGCGCCCACCTCTTCGTAGGAGAGCATGCGGAAGATCTCCCCGAAACCGTCCAATCTCTTGTCGATCATACGCTCGGCGACCTCATACGTCGTGTCGCGCCCGGAGATGCCCGTCCCTCCCGTCGTGACGACGGCGTCCACCTCCGAGCTTGCGAAGGCGTCCACCAGTTTCTTTCGGATGTAGGGCGCCTCGTCCTTGACGATTCCGCGGGAGACGATTTCGTGGCCCGCGCCTTCGAGGAGCTCGTGGATAACATCCCCGCCCGTGTCGTTCTCGGGGGTCCTGGTGTCGCTGATCGTCAACACCGCCACCCGGACTTTTTCGGGCGCGGCTTCTCTGTGCCGCTTCACGCTCTCGCTCATAGAAGACCTCCTTGCAGAAACGGGTTCGTGGCTCGTTCGTTTCCTATCGTGGTTTGGGGGCCGTGGCCGGGATGGACGACCGTCTCGTCCGGCAAAGTCAGGAGCCTTTCCTCGATGCTCTTCAACAGCGTCGGACCATCGCCGCCGGGGAGATCCACCCGACCGACGCTCCCCGCGAACAGAGCGTCACCGGCGATCACGCGCCCCTCGCTCTCGATGTGGAAAGCCAGATGTCCCGGAGAGTGTCCGGGCGTATACAGCGATTCGAGCCTGAGTCCGCCGACTTCGACCACTTCTCCGTCCGCGATATACGCATCTATCTTCGGGATCTCGCCGAACTTCATGCCCATCATCACGACCTGCATCGGCAGTTGCTCCAGCACCGGCGCCGATTCCGCGTGAGCGAACACCGGACACGAATACTCGTTGACGAGGTCAACGACAGCCCCCACGTGGTCGATGTGGGCGTGTGTCAGGATGATCTTCGATATATCCAGCTCCGTCCGCTCGACGGCGACGGCTATGCGGGCCGCCTCGTCTCCGGGGTCTATGATCACGCCGATTCCCGACTCTTCATTCCCGACGATATAGCAATTCTCCTGAAAAGGCCCGACCGTGAGCATCTTCAATATCAACTTCGTTCTCCCCTCGTGCTTGAGAATAGTTTGAAAAAGTCCCGCAGCACCCGCGATTATACGGAAAAGAGGAACGATGAAAGGGCGCGGATAAAACCGCGCCCAAAAAGCTGACAGGCTGAAATGCTGACTAGCTGACCGGCTAAAGCACCGGCAGGTACTTCTCCAGCTCGTAGGGCGTTACCTGCACGCGGTAGTCCTCGAACTCCTCGTGCTTGAGCTGGAGGAGGCGCGTGTAGACGTGTTCGCCGAGCGCCTTGTGGAGCAGCTCGGAGTTCTGGGCCTCTTTTATCGCCTCCCCGAGGTCCGCCGGCAGGCTTTCGATGCCCATCTTCTCCCGCTCCTCCGCCGTGAGGTGGTAGAGGTTGCGCTCCATCGGCTCGGGAAGCTCGTAGCCCTTCTCGATGCCTTCGAGGCCGGCGTGAAGCAGCACGGCGAAGCACAGGTAGATGTTCGCCGCCGGGTCCGGGCAGCGGAGCTCCATCCGCGTCGCCTTCTCCTCGCCCGGATGGTAGAGCGGGACTCTGACGAGCGCCGAGCGGTTCCGGCGGCTCCACGCGATGTACACCGGAGCCTCGTAGCCGGGGACCAGCCGCTTGTACGAGTTGACGTGCTGGGCGAAGATTATCGAAAGTTCGCGGGCGTGGCGGAGCTGGCCGGCGATGAACGCCCGCGCCTCGGCGGAGAGGTAATGCTCGTCGTTCGCGTCGAAAAAGGAATTCTTCCCGTTCTGGAAGAGCGACTGGTGGGTGTGCATCCCCGAGCCGTTCTGGTCGCGAAGCGGCTTCGGCATGAACGTCGCGTACACGCCGTGCTTGGTCGCGATCTCCTTCACGACCGTCTTGTAGGTCATGACCTTGTCGGCCATCGTCATCGCGTCGTCGTAGCGGAGGTCTATCTCGTGCTGCGATATGCCGACCTCGTGGTGGGAGTACTCGACCTTGATGCCGAGTTCCTGCAAAGCCATCACCGTCTCGCGCCGCAGGGTCGTCGCGGCGTCGAGCGTCGTGAGGTCGAAGTAGCCGCCGTAGTCGAGGGGCTCGGTGCCGCTGGAGTCCTTGAAGTAGAAGTACTCGAGTTCCGGGCCGCAATAGAACTTGCTGAAGCCCATCTCATCGGCGCGTTCGAGGGCGCGGCGAAGGACGTGGCGCGGGTCGCCGACGTAGGGGTCGCCCTCGGGGGTCCTCACGTCGCAGATCATGCGCGCGGTCGGCGTGTCCTTCGGGCTCCAGGGGATGATCTGGAACGTGGACACGTCGGGCATGGCGATCATGTCCGACTCCTCGATGTCCTGGTAGCCGGTGATCGAAGACCCGTCGAAGCCCATCCCCCCGTCAAGCGCGTCCTCCAGCTCCTCGACGGTGATGGCGAAGCTCTTGAGCGTCCCCAGGATGTCCGTGAACCAGAGCCGGATGAACTTGACGTTGTTCTCCTGAACCTCCCGGATCACGTCCTCGCGGGTTTTCGCTGCCATTTTCGCCTCCTCTTCTCGTGAACAATCTTGAACAAAGTCAATGATAGGGAGGCGAATCATCCCTCGATATGGCCTGCCGTACAAGCCGGAAGTCTCCGAAACGCCGCATCGTGGGCCGGATGTATAAACCGCCGGGAATTTTCGGCGCGACGACGTGTCTCTCCGGTACGGGGTAGAATGAATTCAAATGCCATTGGATGAAAACAAGACATGGAAAGACGAACGTCGGCGCGAGAAGGGGGAGAGATGACCGACAACCCGCAGGACAGGCCGGAGGAGCGTCGGAGAACGGGCAGGACGGGACCTCTGGGCGAGGACCCCGAAGAGAGTCGGGAGCGCCCGGAGGACGAAGGCGCGACGCGCCAGATCCCCGCCGACGAGACGAGGAGGGGCGGGGCGTTGCCCCGCGAGACGGCCTCCGAGGAGGAGACCCGGCAGGACGAGACGGGCCGCGACGGCCGCTCCCTTCAGGAGGACGAGGAAAAAGAGACCCGCGTCATCAGGACGCCCGGCGCCGAGCGCCGGAGCGCCGGACGAGGGGATACCGGAGCTTATCCGCGAGGGTACTTCGAGGCCGCCGAGGAGCGCGAGGACAGGCTTCGCGACATGTACGGCGGCCTCGACTGGCTCGCCAGCTTCCTCGGGTTCGTCTTCGCCGGAGTCGCGGGCGCGGTGTTGTTCTTGTTACTCAGCCTCGTCGTGGTGCCGTTTGGAGTTTCGATCCAGGTCGGCGGCGAGTTGGGGCCCGCGCAGATCACCGCCCTCGTCCTGCTCGGAGTCCTGATCTTCCTGACCTTCCTCTTTGGCGGATACGTCGCCGGACGCCTCGCCCGCTTCGACGGGGGCCGCAATGGCGCGATGAGCGCGGTGTGGGCCCTGATCTTGGTCGTGGCGGGACTCATAATAGCGAGCTTCCTGCCGGGAAGCGTCGGTGAATCCATGCGCGATTTCATCCAGGGAAGCGTCATGCCGTTAGCCGGACAGGTCCGCGATCTCGGCGTGATAGGAGCCGTTGTCGCCGCTGTCGCCGTCCTGATCGCCATTCTCGGCGGCATCGTCGGAGGACGACTCGGAGGCCGCTACCACGCCGAAATAGACCGCACTACTTGAGGAGGCTCCAAATAAAGAAAACAGACATCGCGCTCAAGCTGCTAAAGAGCCCGTACGCAAGGAAGATCGCCACGAGCCCCCAGGCCCGCAAACTGGCCGTCAAGGCGATGAAGAACGAAAAGGTCCGCAAAGCGGTCCTCAAACAGGTGACCAAGCGCCTGCTTCCCCGGTGAGAACAATCGCGAGTCGTGTTTTTCCGATTCGCGGCTTCGCGGCTTTCGCCGGAGTTGCTCCCAGGAAGCCTCCCGCTTCAGCGGAGAGGAGGAATGGGAGCCGCGCGACAGATAGTCCACGTATGTACTTTCGTGGCCGGGTATAATCAGGGCATGCAAGCTCCTCCGAACACGGCCCGCAACACAAGCCCTCCGGGCCGTGTCCGCTGTCGCGGGGACGCATAGGTCCTGCCCGCTCTTGTGAGCGGAAGTCATGCAGCGCAACGGCCGCCGGGCAAATCGGAGAATAACCCGGAGTAAATGGCCAATGTCGTCCGCTCCCGAGCGAGGTTGCCGGGAGAGCTGGAACGGCAAGCCCGCCGCTTTAGCGGATGGGTTCATGACCAACTCCCCGTCCTTCTGGCGATGTCTCTGACTATTTCTTCGAGGGAGTTCGTCTCTCGCCAGATTTCGAGCTGCCTCTCAGACTCGGTGGGTTCGTCGAGCATCCGTTCGAGGTTCGATAGGTTTCTCTTCGAGGCTTGTTTCGCTCTTTCCACCAGACGCTCCAGCGCGAGGCGGGTCTTTACCGGTTTGTGGGTTTCGTGGTCGGTGAAGGAGCCGTGCATGCCGTAGCGTTGCGCGCTCCATTTGTTCTCCTCTATTTCCCGGCTCGGGCGTATCTTCTTTAGTTCGCCGGAGTCGTATTCGGCGGAGAGCATGTCGCAGACGGCGGCGGTGAGTTCGACGAGGCCCTCGGTTCGTCGAGGGTCGGTTTGGGAGTCGAAGGCCCGGATCTCCATAGTCCCCAGGCCCGGATGCGGGCGAACGTCCCACCAGATCTCGCTGAGGGCGTGGATCGCGCCGGAGCGATGCGCGAAGTCCACGTATTTGGCGTAGTTCTCCCACACGCTCATCGGCTCCGGCATCCCGGCGCGGTGGATGGAACGCGAGAAGATGAGGACCCGCGCCGACTTCATCTCCGTGTCCTCGCCCTGCCAGAAAGGCGAGTTGACCGAGAGAGCGAGGAAGTGCGGCACGTACTCGCGCAAGCGGTCGAAGAGGTAGACGGCTTTTTCTTTGCCTTTGACCGCGTAGTGGACGTGCAGAGAAAAGGTATTGTTGCGGCGGATGAGCCACCCGAGCTTTTTCTTCAACCTCTGGTAATGCGGCTTGTCTATGATCTCCTGCTCGCGCCAGTCCCCGACGGGGTGCGTCCCGCTCGTCCCGAGGAGCCGCCTCAGTTTTTGAGCATGCCCGAGAAGCACCCTCCTCCGCTCGAAGAGGTCGCCGGCGACTCCGGCAGGCTCCGCATGCACACCGGTGTTCGCTTCGATCTCGCAGTCGATCAGCTCTCCGGAGAACTCTTTATCGGACTCTTCGGCCAGGATCTTTCGCGCTCCTCCGGCGAGCTTCGTCGTCCGCGGGTCGGCGAGCCACAACTCTTCCTCGGCCCCGAGGGTGCCTTCCGGGGCGTCCCTCTCGAAGGCGTCCTCGGAGATCAAAGGTTCTTGCTCGTTCTTTTCGTTCATTTCTCGAATATATTACCCACGAAACCCGTGGGAGATTAGAATATCCCGCGTTGCCTTGTACTCGGAATACAGGAGGTGCTTATGGCGGCTGAGGTGGGAGATAAGGCTCCGGGGTTCACGCTGCCCACGGATTCGTGGAGCAACGAGGTCTCCCTCGATGATTTCACGGGGGATGGTCCGGTCGTTTTGTTCTTCTATCCGGGGGACTGGTCGAGCGTCTGCACCGATCAGATGGAGGTCATTGAGGACCGTCTGCCGCGGTTCGAGGAGCTGGGCGCGAAGGTGCTGGGGATCAGCGTCGATTCGCCGTGGTCGCATGAGGCGTGGGCTCACGCCCGCGAACTGACCATCCCCCTTCTCTCGGACTTCCAGAGGGAAGTGACGAGGGACTACGGCGTGCTGCGCGAGGAAGGCTTCGCCGAGCGGGCCTACTTCGTCATCGACGGCGAGGGCAGGATCCGGGCAAAGCGCGTCGAGTCCGCGCCCGCTGACAGCCCCGACATCGAGACCGTCTTCGAAGAACTGGACAAAGCTCTTCAATAGAGGCTCGCCGAAGGTTTGATGGACCCCGGCAAAGGCCCGAGTCCCGTTCCGAGGTCGGTCGTGGCCGCCTCCGCGGCGGTCGCCCTGACGCTCGCGTACAGCGCCCCGACGCCCGGCGCGGGCTCCCGCTACGCGGATAGTCCTCTCGCTCCGGCGGTCGCGCACGAGTCGAGGATGCTCTTCGCCTCCGCCGCTGGAGGAATACTCTCGACCGCCGACGAGCGCGGCGTGGGGGAGACGGTGCTGGAGGCGGCGTTATCCGCGCTCGACCTGAGCGGTTTCGCCGACCCGCGCGCCGTCGGATACCTTTCGCTTCTCGCGAGGTCGAACCTGCTCGGAACCTCTACCGGGACCGTCCTGGCCGGACTCGGGCGGGAGGAGATCGAACCGTTCGTCCGAGCCTTCCAGACGACCGGCGGTTCGCTCCTCGACGCGCTCGGTGTCGCGCTGAGTGCCGGGAAGGACGCCACGCTTCGCGACGCGATGCGTTTCGCCTCCCGGCGCGACCCGCTCGCCCGCGACTACGCCCGCGATTTCGAGGTCCCGCGCGAGCTTGCGAAGCCCGCCATCCTCGCCTCGCTCTCCAGAGCCGAGTCGGCGCGCGCCTCGCTCGTTCAGGCGTACCTCGAAGTCCTCTCCGAAGTCCCCGACCTCGATATCGCCGCCAGGGCCGGAACGAGGGAGGCCGAGGACGTGTCTCGAATGGCGAAGGGTGTATTGAAAGCCGGCGGAACTTTCTCGCGGCGCGGCCTTCAGGGCATCGCCAACCTCGACGGCATCCTGCGCGAAGATCCCAGGCTCTCCCCGACCGCCACCGAACCGGTCATCGTCGCCGCCGCGTTCATGGTGTGTATCGAATACGGCCCCGATGCGTTGAGCAGAAGACTCAGGCCGGCTTCGCCGGGGAGCAAGGGGAGATAGACCGGCGCGTGAAGCATTTCTCCGGCGTGGGTCCGTGCCGGGGTAAAATCTCAGAAGCGCCAACGAACCGAAGGAGGCTTCTCCAGCGTGAAAGCGCTTGTGATCGTGGGCCACGGATCGCACCTCAACAGCGATTCCAGCCTGCCCGTCTACGAACACGCCGCCCGCATTCGCGAAACCGGCGAGTTCGAGGAGGTCGTCGAGTGCTTCTGGAAAGAAGAGCCCTCGATGCGCCATGTCCTCGATACCATCGAGTCCGACGAAGTCTATGTCGTCCCCGCCTTTATCTCCGAAGGATATTTCACGCAGCAAATTATTCCTCGCGAGCTTGGATTGGATGGTCCTTTGACGGAGAAGGGCGGGAAAAGGGTTCGATACGCCGGGCCTTTGGGGACTTTCGAGGGGATGCCGGATGTGATCCTGGAGCGGACGGCGGACCTCTTGCGCGACAAGGATACCTCTCCGGGGAAGACAGCGCTCGTTCTGCTTGGACACGGCACCGATTTGAACAAGAACTCCAGCGGCGTTATTTATCTGAATGCCGACCGTATTCGGGAGCGGAACATCTACGATCTCGTGGAGGTGGGCTTCCTGGATCAGGAACCGGAGATAGGCGGCGTCGTCGATAGCGTCGAGGCGAAGAACGTCGTCGTGATCCCGGTGTTCATCGCCGAGGGCTGGCACACCCGCGAGACGATACCGGAGGATTTGGACCTCGACGGAGAGGTGACCGTTCGGGGCGACCGGACGATCTTCTACGGCGCGCCGGTTGGGACTCACCGTTCGATGGCGAAACTCATCGCGGACCGCGCCCGCGAGACGCGACTCTTGCCTGAGTCCGGGACCGAAAGCCTCGCGGCGGAGGCCAGAGAGTCCTTCGCGGCCTGGGTGGCGGGATCGGAGGATGGTCGTGTCTTCGGGCAGGTCCTCGTCGAACACACCGGCTCCGGATACTCGATCCGTCACGTCGAAGACGCGGATGACGAAGGACTCGAAGCGTCGGATGACCCGCGAGAAGCTCGCGAGATAGCGCGGCTGACGGAAGAGGGCCAACACCGGCCCCTGAAGAGTTCTCCGAACCTTAAGCGGGGATGGAAGCTGGACCTCGCGGATGAGGAGGCTTTGATCTCGGCGATGAACTATCTCTATCCGGCGGGCGTCGTCCACTGGCA
>JBOHBL010000557.1:0-1364 GCA_050698295.1 Rubrobacteraceae bacterium
GACTACGAGCGCGCGCTCACCGACCGGACCGCGGCGATCCTGCGCGTCCACCAGTCGAACTTCCGCATCGTCGGCTTCACGGAGCAGCCGGCGCTCGCCGACCTCGCCCGCCTCGCCGACGGCGCCGGGCTCGTGCTCGTCGACGACCTGGGCTCCGGCGTCCTCGTCGAGCTCGCCGGCGAGCCGTCCGCGAAGGAGAGCGTCGAAGCGGGCGCCGGGGTCGTCACGTTCTCCGGCGACAAGCTCCTCGGCGGGCCGCAGGCCGGCATCATAGTCGGCTCCCGCGAACTGGTCTCCACCATGCGGAAGCATCCGCTCACCCGCGCGCTGCGCGCCGACAAGCTCTGTCTCGCGGCCCTCGAAGCGACGCTGAATTCGTATATCGACGGGACCGCGATGGACGAACTCCCGACCCCGAAGATGCTCCACGCCCCTCCCGAAGCGGTCGAAGAGAGGGCCTGGAACCTCGCCGCGAAGCTGGATGCCGTCGCCCCCGAACTCTCGGTGAACGTGGTTCCGTCCGTGGCGCGAAGCGGCGGAGGAACCCTGCCGGTACACGAAATCCCGTCGTACGCGGTCCTACTCCACGGCGCGGACGCCGACGTTCTCGCCGCAAAGCTGCGCGGGGCGGAGGTCCCGGTCGTCGGGCGGGCGCGCGAAGGGGGTTTGCTCCTCGACGCCAGGACTTTGCTTGCGGGGGACGAAGAGAGGATCGTCGAGGCCATGAGGTCCGCTCGTGAGTGAGAAGCCCATCTCCCTGACCATCGGGACCGCCGGACACGTGGACCACGGCAAGACTACGCTCGTGAGGTACATGACCGGCACCGACACCGACCGCCTGGAGGAGGAGCATCGAAGAGGAATCTCCATCGTGGCCGGATATGCGGAGTTGAGTTTGCCGGACGGCAAGCGGGCCAGTCTGGTGGATGTTCCGGGGCACGAGCGGTTCGTCAAGAACATGGTTGCCGGGGCGACGGGGGTGGACGCTTTCATGCTCGTCGTGGCCGCCGACGACGGGGTGATGCCCCAGACGAGGGAGCATCTCGACGTGCTGCGCGTGCTGGGCATCGAACGCGGGGTCGTCGCGCTCACGAAGATAGATTCCGTCGATGAGGAGACCGTCGATATCGCCACCCTCGACGTCGAGGAACTCCTCGAATCGACCGGCACGCAGGCCGAAATCTTCCCGGTCAGCGGCGTGACCGGCGAAGGGGTGGACGAACTCCTCGAAGCTCTGAACGCCCTCGCCGAGGAGAAGCGGGGAGAGAGGCCGGGTGGGACGCTCGCCCGGCTTCCGGTGGACCGGGCGTTTGTACTAAGAGGCATCGGGGTCGTCGTGACGGGAACTCTGTGGAGCGGGGAGG
>JBOHBL010000558.1:0-4120 GCA_050698295.1 Rubrobacteraceae bacterium
CGGATGTGTTCCGGAGAAACGCCCCCGGACGTATCGCAGGACCGAGACGATCTGATACCGAATCCGGGCGGATAGTTCCGTACTCGGCGGGAGTACGGGAGTAGGGAAAAGACGAATGCGACTCTGAGAAAGAATAGAGCGGATTCGGTATGATCCCTCACCGGCGAGACTTCGACCGACAAACCACTGCACATTCAGTGGAAATTTCCTGATGCCTGAAGCCTTCTATTCCACGGCCCACAAAGACTCGGCGGGGAGACGGGCCGTCACTTCGTCCCCCTTTTTCAGCCGCACGTGCGGCGGAAGAGCGGCGCGGAGGCTGACGCCGCGGGCGTCCAGTTCGTAATGGACCTGCGTGCCGAGGTAGGTAGCCGAGGACACTTTCGCGGGAAAGGAGTTTTCCCCGGCTTCGAGCCGGACGGCTTCGGGGCGGATGGTGAGCGTGATGCCGCCGGGCGGCGCGGATCTCCGCAACTTCAGGTCTCCGAGCCGCGTGCCCACGGAGCCGTTTTTAGCCTCGCCCTCGATGAAGTTCGTCGCGCCGAAAAAGCGGGCGACCTTGCGGCTTGCGGGGCGGTCGTAGAAGGCTTCCGGCTCGGCGTACATCTGGAGCTCGCCGTCGAAGAGCAGCGCGATGCGGTCGGCGAGCACCACCGCTTCTTCCTGGTCATGCGTGACGAAGACGGTCGTGTGTCCGCCTTCTCTTTGGAGACGCTTTATTAGCGCCCGCATCTCCTCCCTCAAATTTGCATCCAGCGAGGAGAGCGGCTCGTCGAGGAGGAGGAGCCTCGGCTCGGTGACGAGTGCGCGGGCGAGCGCGACGCGCTGTTGCTGGCCGCCGGACAGCTCGTCGGGCCTCCGCTCCGCGAACCCGTCCATCCGCACCTGCCGGAGCGCCCCCTCGACCTTCCGGCTCGATTCTTCGCGTTCCGCCTTCCTCATCCGGAGTCCGAAGCCCACGTTCTCCTCGACCGTCATGTTCGGAAATAGAAGCGGCTTCTGAAAGACCATCGCGGCTCCTCGTTTCTCCGGCGGCATCCCGAGCAAGGAATCTCCATCCACCAGAATATCTCCCGAGGTCGGTTCGAGCAGACCGGCTATTATTTTCAGCGCGGTCGTCTTTCCACACCCCGACGGCCCGAGAAGCGCCACAAACTCACCCGGCTCGACAACGATGGACAGATCCGAGACCGCTGGTTCGCCGCCTTTTTTGTAGCGGTGGGAGAGACTTTTTATTTCCAGGCTCGCGCTCACGAGGGTTTTCCCAGCCCGATCATGCCGGACTCCTTATCGCCTTTGAGGAAGCGCAGAGCCACGATCAGGACGATCAGAGCGGGCAGCGCGAACAGCGCGGCGAGTACGGACGTAATGACCGGGTCGTTGCCGGAGGCCGCCGAGAAGAGGAGCATGGGCAAAGTTATAACCGATCCCCCTCCGATGAGCACCGTCAATATGTACTGACTCCACGAAACGAGGAAAGCGAAGAGCGCCGCCACCGCGATGCCCGGCACCGCCCGCGGCAGCGTCACGTGCCGGAATGCCTGCCACGGACTCGCCCCGAGACTCCTCGCCGCCTCCTCCATCTCGCCCGTCATGTCCGCGAACACGCTCGCGAGAATTATTGCGGTGTACGGAACGGTCGGGATGAGATGCACTAAAAACACCCCGAAAACGGTGTCCGAAAGCCCGAGCAGGATGAAAGTCAGGTGTATCCCCATCGTCGAGGCGAGCGGCGGAACGAGGATGGGGAGCAGGATCAGGAACACGACCGCCCCCTTTGCCCGGAACTCATACCCGCCGATAGCCATTCCGGCGGGCAGTCCGACCGCCACCGAAGTCACCGTCGCCGCCGCCCCGATGACGAGGCTGTTGAATATAGCTTCCGGGACGCGACCTCCGCCGGAGAATACCTGCTCCCAGCCCCGGAGCGACCACTCCGTCGGAAATAATTCCGGAAACCGCCACTCCCCGGCAAACGCCCACAAAACGACCGGGATGAACGGCGTCGCGACGACGAGGGCGGCGATCACAAGCCCGAAGCCATGCCGTCGTTTATCCACGTTCCCCACGTCCTAAACCCCGGCTCAATCTCAAATAAGCGGCGGCGAACAGAGCGGTTATCACGGCGATGAGTATGTTTATAGCCATCGAGACCGGACGGTCGGAGAGATCCAGGCTCCGGTACTCGTTGTACGCCGTGACGGGCAATATCGTTGGATAATCCCGACCAAGCAGATACGGCACCTCGAACGCTCCGAAGGTGAAGGCGAAGACGATCAAGCTCGCCGCGACAACCCCCGGCGCTATGACCGGAAATATGACGTGCCAGAACCTCTGCCAGGCATTCGCCCCGAGAGTTTGCGCTATCTCCTCCAGCTCCGAAGCGACGCCCCGAAGCCCCGCGAGAACCACGAGCGCCACGAACGGGACTTCCTTCCATACATACGTCAAAATAATGCCGACGGAATATTTGTCGTAGAGGAGGGCCGGGAAGTCCGAAGGCTCCCCGATGAGGCCGAGGATGGAAGCTATCCTTGCTCCGAGTCCGGTCTGTGAAACCACGAGGGCGATGCCGACGGCGGCGACGAGGTGGGGGATGGTTATGGGGATCTGGAATACGACCGCGCTCACCCTGCCCGACGACCGCCTGAGAGCGAGCGCCCCCAAAACCGCCAGCGTCGTCGAGATGACGGTCGAAGCAAGGGCTACGTACACGGTCAAAAGCAGCGAGTCCACGAAGTCGCCGCTCGTCAACACCTCCCGGTACGCATCCAGGCTCACTTCGGTCTGCCCGATGGCCGGGAAGTAGCCCAAAGACTGGATCAGCGCGGCGTAGAGCCCGCCGATGAACAACGTCCCGATGACGAGCGCGGCTGGCGCCAGAAGGAGCGTTATCTTCAGTCTGCCGCCCACGGAACTCAGTCTCTTTGCACCTCTTCGGTCCAGCCCTCTTGAAGCCCGGTGAGCCACTCAGTCCTCGCCTCGGGGACGCGGTTCTCCTGCAATTCTTCGAGCGGCAACACGGACCCCTCGTCGCTGGAGAGTTCGCCGAACCGCTGCTGGAACTCTTCGGGGAGCGACTCCACGTCCACCGCCGCGAGCCCGCCTACGACGTGGCGCCTCTGCAACTCGAGTTGCGCCTCGGGACTCTGCATGAAGTTCGCGGCGACCTGCGCCCCCGCCCTGTTCGGGGAGTTGAACGGGATCGCGAGGTAGCTGGTGTTGCTCAGAGTGCCGTCTTCGAAGAGGTAAGTCCTGGTCGTCTCGGGGAAGGCGCCCTCTTCGATCAGCTCCTGCGCGGCGTAGGGGTTGTAGCTCATGTTGAGGTCCACCTGACCGTTCTGGTAAAGCTCGTCCAGGGCGGCGCCGGAGGTCGGGTAAGTCTCGCCCTCGCGCCAGAGGTTCGGTTCGATCTCGTTGAGAAACTCGTAGAACTCCGGCGCGCGCTCCTCAAAGACCTCCTCGTCGAACTCTTCCTGGTAGGTCTCGTATCCGCCCGTGAGCTGGTAGAAAGCCTGCAATATAAAGGCGTTGCCGAAAAAGTCCGGCGGCGCGGGATAGGTGAAGCGTCCCGGGTTTTCTTGTGTCCAGTCGCGGAGTTCCTCCATGTTTCTGGGCGGGTCGTCCACACGGGCGGAGTCGTAGATCATGACGAACTGCGCCTGGCTCCAGGGGGCTTCGTATCCGCTCACGGGGTATCCGAAGTCGAAGGCTATGTTCGGGTCTTCGTAGTCCATGTACTCGGCGTTGGGCGGTCTCTCGGCCCACGGGCCGAACCAGAGGTCGGCTTGCGAGCCGGTGTAGAAGTTCTCGCCGTTGATCCAGACGAGGTCTACCGTGCCCTCGCCGCCTCCGGCCTGCCGCTCATTGAGGAGCTTGTTCACCGCGTCCGCCGTGTCGCTGAGGGGAGTGCGTTCGAGCGTTATGCCGTACTCCTCCTCCAGCCTCGGCGCGACCCACTCATCCAGATATTCGTTCGCGCGGTCGTCCCCTCCGTAGCCGAAGAAGTTGACGGTCGTCTCCTCCGCGGCCTCTTCGAGTTCCTCGAACGAGCGCGTCTCGCCGGAAGAGTCCGATGAGCCTCCTCCCGCGCCGCCCCCGCAGGCGGAGAAGAGAAATG
>JBOHBL010000559.1:0-1306 GCA_050698295.1 Rubrobacteraceae bacterium
TGCACGGCACACCGGAGGCGACCAGGGGCAGCAACGCCGGCGCATTGAGTTTTCGCCATGCCTGCTCGGCCACCTGGAGGATTTTCCAGATGATGGCCTGGGCGCCCTCCACCCGCTTGTAGCGACGCGACGCGTTGGTACGAAGTCGGACGGAGGCAAAGGGCGACTCTACGATATTCGTCGTTCTGAGGTGAATCCAGTGTTCTTTCGGGAACGCGTAGAACGTGACCATGCGGGCCCAATCGCGTAGGAGCGTGTCCACGGCCTTCGGATCCGTCTTACGGTACAGGTGGACGAAGGCGTCGCGCTGCCGCTCACACTCAGCTTGCGTCTCGGCATAGGGCATCGCCTTGAGGCGTTCGATGGCGGTGGCCTGGGCCTTCTTGGGCAGGGCATCGAGGACGTTGGTGAGCTTGTGGTTCCAGCACCGCTGCTCCTCCCCGGCGGGGTGGATCTCCCCGAGCGCGGCCCAGATGCCTAGGTGACCGTCGGCCACCGTGAGTCGCGGAAACTTCAATCCGCGCTCCCGCAGGCGACGCAGCACTGTCAGCCACGAGTCCTTGCTCTCCCGCTCGCCGCTCTCGCAGGCCAGGACGATCTTCTCTCCCGTCGTCAGTGCGCCGACAATCGTGAGGAGGGCGCTCTTGCGGTCCGCGATACCCGCCTTCACGTAGAGGCCATCGGCCCACCAGTAGACGACCTCCAAATCCGACAGATCCCGTTTGGTCCACGTCTCGTACTCGAGCTCGAAGCGGGCCTTCAGTCGCTGAATCGAGCTCGCCGACAGCGGCGCCCCCTCGCCGAGCAGGCCGCGTAACGCCACGTCGAAATCCCCGGTGGACAGCCCGTGCAGGTACAGCTCCGGGAGCAGCACGCCGACTTCCGTCGTCCGCCGCTTGAACAGCGGGAGAATCTTGCTCTCAAACCGTTCCGCGAGATCCCGCACCCGCGGGCGACGGACCGTGACGGTCCCGTTCATCATTGAGAACTGACGCGGCTTCCCGTAGCCGTTTCGGCTCCCGGGTGGTGGATCGACCGGGGTCCCCGTGCTGCGGCGCTCATGCCGGACGCGGCCGAGGAACGTCGTCACTTCTTCCTCCAAGAGATGCTGCAATTGGGCTTGGATCTGCCCACGCGCCCACTGCTCCAGCGTGTCGTAACACGCGGTGCTTGACTCGACGGCCTCGGTGCTGGTTCTCTTCCTCATGGTGGCGTATCCTTTCCCCTCCGCTTCAACGGAGACCTGGTTGGTTGATGTCCAACCGAAAGGGTACGCCGCCTTTATCCTATTTCCACACCTATAGAT
>JBOHBL010000560.1:0-4640 GCA_050698295.1 Rubrobacteraceae bacterium
CGGCGACGCCGGGTCCGAGCGTGATCAGGCCGTCGGCGTCCGGGTTTTGCCTGAGCGCCGTCTCGATGCCGTTGCGCGTGGCGGTCGGGTCGGATCCGTCAACGGCGATCTGCCGCGCGTTGCCCCCGAGCCCCTCCTCGATGCCGTCGTACCTCGTCTCCAGCGTGAGCTGCCCCTGCTGGTGGTTGATGCAGATACCGTTCGTCACACCCTCCCCGGCCATCCGCTCCCCGGCGGCGATGCCCGCCTCGCGCTCGGTCTGTCCGAAGTACGTGAGAGCGCCGAGTTCCTCGTACTCGTCCAGCCCGGCGTTGAACAGCACCACGGGGACGCCGGCCTCCACGGCCTCCCGGACCATCGGAGAGAGCGCGTCGGCGTCGGGGAGCGTCGCCGCTATCCCGTCCGGCTCGGCGGCGATCGCGGCCTCGAAGATCCGCTGTATCTCCGGGATGTCGAAGGTGTCCGGCCCCCGGAACTGCGCCTCGACGCCCATGTCTCGGGCGGCCTGCTCCGCGCCGTTCTGCATGATCGCGGTGTTCGGGTCCGGTGGGATCATGTGCGTCGGCATCTCTATGCGGATGTCCCCACGCTCGACGAGGCCGCCGTCTCCCCCTCCTTCGCCTTCCGTCTCATCCCCACCGCCGCACCCGGCAACCCCGAGCAGCGCCGCGCCGACGGCTCCGACGCCACCCACCTTCAAAAAGTCCCGGCGGCTGAAGTTCCCTTCCCTCATCACTTCTCCTCCTTCATTTCGTTCCTTTCCCCGCTTCACGTCAATTCTCTTTTCGATTCGTAGACGTCGGGCCTGGCCCACTCCCGGCTCTCCACGCTCCGCTCGACGGCGGCTATGGCGAACTCGTGGTGCGTGTCGCCGGACGACGATATGTCCACGAGGGCGATGTCGTCGCGCTCGATCATGCGCCCGTAGTCGGTCTCGTAGCCTTCCCAGCTGAGAGCGTTCGCGGTTTCGCGGACAGCTTCCTCATCGCGCCCGCAGATGGCGCGCATACGGAGCTTCGGGTCCATGTCGAAGAAGCGGGCGACCTGGCGGCAGGCGTTCGAGTGGGCGCGGCCCATGAATTTGTAGCCGACGAGTCCGACCCCGATCTCGCGGGCAGCCCTGTCCGTGGTCTTCTCAGTCATAAGCGCCGATCACCCGCTGGTCGTAGTCCACGATCGCGCCGGTCATGAGGCCCGACTCCTCCGAGGCGAGGAAGACGACCGCGCGGGCGGCTTCCTTTGGATCTATGAGGCGCCCGAAGGGTTGGTCCTCGCCGGCCTCCCGCAGCCAGTCATCTCCGGCTCCGTGGAATGCGCGCTGGGTCCGGTCCTCTCCGGGGGTCGCCATCCAGCCCGGGTTGAGGCCGTTCACGCGTATCCGGTTGGGCAACAACGCGTGCGCCACGTTGCGGGTCATGGTGGCGAGCGCGCCTTTGGAGGCGCAGTACGAAGATATGTATGGCTGCCCGCCGTGGCTGGATATGCTTACGACGTTGACGATGGTTCCCCGGATGTCCTCGCGGCGCATGATGCTCGCCGCCCCCTGCATGAGGAAGTACGGAGCGCGCGCGTTCACGGCGAACATGCGGTCGAAGAACTCGGGGACGCTGTCCCAGATCTCATCCCGCTCCGGGTTGGCGGCGCAGTTGGCGAGGACATCCACCCTGCCGAACGCCTCGTCCGCCGCCCGCATCACCTCGAAGGGAGCGTCCGCGTCGGCGAGGTCCACGGCCACGAACAGAGGCTTCGCGCCAAGCTCGCGCAAGGCTGCGGACACCCGTTCGCCGCGCTCCTCGTTGCGACCGGTGATGACGACCCCCGAGGCGCCGCGACCGGCAATTTGGAGCGCCACGTTCTGGCCGAGTCCCTGCGTCCCTCCGGTCACGACGGCGACCCTGCCCTCGAAGTCTCGCCGATCCTCGCTCACGCCGAACGCTCCCCGTATGCTTTGCTTTCTCCGACTCTCACCGGCTTTCCGGCGCGCGCGGACTCTCCGCACGCCTCGGCCACGGCCAGCGCCGCCCGCGCGTCCTCGGGGGCGCACGGACTCGGACGGTGGCCGAGCGCCACGTCCACGAAGGCGTCCATCTCCGCGCGGTATGCGTGTTCGAACCTCTCCAGCCAGCCGGTCGTCACCGGCTCGGTGGGTGGCGGAGCGTCCGGTTCGACGGAGCGGATCGGGGTGCGCGCGTCGAGGCCGATGGCGACGCTGTCTTCGGCGCCGAAGACCTCCATGCGGATGTCGTAGCCCACGGGGTTCCGCCGCGAACCCGACAGGATCGCCAGCGACCCGTCGTCCATGTGAGCCGTGACGGCCACGGTCGCGAGGTCGTCGTAGCGGGCGAAGACCTCCATGGCGCGATTGGAACCCGTGGCGCTCACCTCGACGGGTTCGGCCCCGGTCACGAAACGAAGCGCGTCTATGTCGTGGATGAGCATGTCCTTGAAGACGCCCCCGGAGCGAGCGATATACGACTCGTGAGGCGGCGCGGTGTCGTGAGTGTGTCCCCGCACGAGCGTGACGTCGCCGATCCTCCCGGAGGCCACGAGCTCGCGCGCGGCCCGGTATCCGGGGTCGAACCTCCTCATGAAGCCCATCTGAACGACGATGCCCGACTCGTTTATCGCGTGGATCGCCCGGTCGGTGGAGGCGAGGTCGAGGGCTATCGGTTTTTCGCAGAAGGCCGGCATTCCTCTTTCGGCGGCCCGGAGGAGGTACTCGACGTGCGTGTCGGTCGGCGACGCGATGACGACCGCCTCGACGCGCTCGAAGAGTTCGTCCACCGAAGAAGCCGCCCCGGCTCCGTGGCGGGCCGCGAGCTTTTCGGCGAGTCCGGCGTCGTAGTC
Organism: Rubrobacteraceae bacterium; assembly: GCA_050698295.1. Lineage (GTDB taxonomy): Bacteria > Actinomycetota > Rubrobacteria > Rubrobacterales > Rubrobacteraceae > JACCWD01. The sequence continues at coordinate 2,848 of JBOHBL010000560.1, forward strand.
GGCGATGACCAGCGATTCGACCTTCGGGTGGGCGGACAGGGTTCCGGCGTGGACCTCGCCGATGCGACCGGCCCCGATCAAGCCCACCCTCACGCGCTCGTCGGTCATCCCGCGGCTCCCTCCCGGACCCGCCGCTCGCCCCTCTTCCGCCAGAGTGAGATCATCCGCTCGTATCCCTCGGCGACCGAGGAGATGAGTTCTTCGTCATTTATTTCACCCGCCAGCCACCTCCGAGCGGCGTCACCGTAGATCGAACGTCCGATGGCGAACCCGTTGCAAAGCGGCTCCGAGGACGCCGCGGCGAAGCTCTCGGCGAGCTTCTTTTCTTCGAGCGCCTGCCCGAGGACGAGGAGGCCCGCGCAGTACGGGTCGTGCTTCCGCACAACGTCCCCGATCCTCTTCCACACGCCGGGATCGGGGTTCGGCGGCAGCTTCCACCAGTCGGGACGAACACCGATTTCGTAGAAACGCTCGATCAAATCCGCGACGCTCCCCTCGTCGTAGCTCGTCCCCGGCGTAGCCTGAACTTCGAGCAACAACCGGCGGTCGTTCCGAATACAAGCGTCGAAGAGTTGCAAAACTCTTTGCTCGTGAAGCTCCCGGACCTCGGCATCGTCATCGGGGTGCATGTACAGGTTGCATTTGACGACGTGCTCCTCGGGCCACGTCCGAAGCGTGGCGGCGAGGTTCGGTCCCCCGACGAACTCGACGGGACGACTCTTCGCCACCTCGACGGCGCGCGAGACCCACGCCCCGCTCCCCGTCAGCTCTTCGAGCGCCTCGTCTCCGTATACGTCGTCTATGAGGACGCCCGCCGAGCCGTCTTCTTCGGCCACGCCGAGGAACGCCCGTCCGAGGAGGACTTTGAGTTCGCGGATGAGGCCCCGATCCGCGCCGATGTCGTCCGCCGCCTCTTCGAGCTGCCAGCGGTGGTCTATGGCGAGGACGCGGAGTTCCTCGTAAATTTTGCGCGTCGTCGCCCGGTGGAGGTGGTCGAGCCACACGTCGTCCCGAAGACGTCGCGGCCTCTCATCCATGCCGAGGAAGTATTCGAGTTCCTCTTTCGTGGGCATGGCCGGGGAGCAGCCGTGGCGGGAGACGACGATGGCCCCGCATGCGTTTCCGAGGCGCAGGCACTCTTCCAGCGGCTCCTCGCGCAGCCAGCCGGAGAGGAAGCCGCTCATGAAGGCGTCCCCCGCGCCCACGGAGTTGAAGACCTCCACGGGGAAGCCGGGAACCCGGACGCCGTCTTCGAGGTCGTCGGGGATGTCGCCGGGGAAGACGATGGCTCCCATCGCGCCTACTTTCAGCACGATGGTCGCCTCCGAGAGATCGCGGATGCTCCGGAGGGCTTCGCGCGTATCGGTGGAGCCTCCGGCTATCCGGATCTCCTCCTCGGTGCCGACCACGAGGTCGCAGTCCGGCAATACGCTCCGGTACACTTCCGTGACTTCCTCGCTCGCGACGAACATCTCGCCTCCCTGCTCGTGGGAGGCCACGCCCCAGAAAACAGGCCGGTAGTCGAGGTCGAAGGCGATCTTCGTTCCGGCGTCTTTCGCCGCCCGGATCGCCTCGAAGGAGGCCGCCTTCGCGCCGGGCCGCGAGAAGGGGGTTCCGGTTATGAGAAGCGCCTTCGAGGAAGCGATGAACTCCGGGTCAACGTCGTCCCTTTCGACGGCGAGGTCGGCGGCCTCTCCGTAGGCGAAGATGCGGGGGAAGTCCTCCGACTCCCGCACGGCGAGGAGGACGTACGGTGTGAGGCGCTCCGGGTCGAAGCGGACGCTGCTCACGTC
>JBOHBL010000561.1:0-1194 GCA_050698295.1 Rubrobacteraceae bacterium
CGTTCCATTTGCTACCGTATCGGCCTCAAAGAAATAGGCCGCAAGCTCGACCGCCATTGACGAGCGAAAGGTTCCTCGGAGCCGTACTCGTCGCTCTGGCGGCCTCGATATGGGGAACCCTCGGCCTCGTCGCCCGGGTCGCCTACGACGAGGGAGTCTCTTTCGAGGCATTGGTTCTCACGCGGGCGGGCGGGGCGTTTCTCGTCGTCCTCGGCTTCGTGCTTGTGACGGGGAGGGTCTCCAACTTACGGGTTCGAGGCCACGACCTCATCTCTCTCGTTCCGCTCGGGGTGGTCTCCATCGGGTGCTTTTATTTGCTGTATTTCTATACGATTCAGGAGAGTGAGGTCGGGACGGCGGCGGTCCTTCTTTATAGCTCCCCCGCCTTCGTCGTCGTACTCGCCCGGATCTTCTTGAAAGAGTCATTGAGCCTGCTCCGCATATCCGCCCTCTTCCTGACGGCCTCCGGCATCACCCTCGTCGTGGGAGCCTACGATCCCTCCTCCTTCGACGTGCGTCCTTTCGTCGTCGTGACGGGTCTCGGGGCGGGCCTTTCCTACGGGCTTTATTCGGTGATCGGCAAGCCGCTCACGGGGAGGCTTCCGGCGCACGTCATAATTTTCTATATGCTCGGGATCGGGGCCGCGATCTTATTCGTCGCCGCGCTGCCGACGCTCCATACCCTCGGCGGACTGTCTTTCGGGACGTACGTCCTCCTTGTCGCGTCCGCGCTCATCCTAACGGCCTTCGCCTATGCGTTGTACACGGCGGGGCTGAAAAGGATCGAGGCGGGGCAGGCGGCGATCATCGCGACCGTCGAGCCGGTCGTCGCGGGGCTGGCCGGGGCGATGTTCCTCGCCGAGGACTTGACCGCGCTGAAAATACTCGGGGCTTTGCTTGTGATCTCCGGGGCGAGGCTCGCTCTACTCAGGCTTCGGAAGGCTCGCTCCGGCGACGAAGGAGCGCGTCCACGCTGACGCGTCGCCGAACACCTCGACCCACTCGACGTCTCATTCCGTCCCATTCGACGTCTCATTAGTCGAGGAACCATACAGCGCCCCGTCCCCAGCCTCTGGCTTTCACCAGGCCCATGTCTCTCAGACGGTATATGTCGTCGCGCACGGTTCTTGGAGGAGGAGAACCCGTGAGTCTCATCGTTATCTCCCGCAGAGGAAGTTCGTTTCCGGCGAGTAT